>NZ_JBVVQJ010000008.1:0-4176 GCF_055811475.1 Mesorhizobium sp. WSM4829
CAAGGTGATGCGCATCGGCCTCGCAGAGTTCCAAGCCATCAAGTACGGAGCCACGCTCGATGTGTGAATCCGATAGGTCACTACACGGGGAGAAGGTGCCGGCAGGCGGATGAGGGGCAGCGCCTACATCGACAATTGGCCACTCCAGCAGCTAAGCCGCCTTCTCCACCAGCCTTGCCAGCTGCGTCATGACGACCGCTGAACCGGCCAGCCGCTTTTCAGGTGTCGGCCAGTCGCGGACGAAAACGACGCTGTGGTCCGGCCGGATCTTGGCCAGCGAACCCTGCTCGCCGATGAAGGTGACCAGCCCGACGGGATTGGAGAACTCGCGCTTGCGGAAATGGATGACGACGCCCTTTGGTCCGGCATCGAGCTTTTCGACATTGGCCTTGCGGCACAGCGCCTTGATGAAGACGATCTTCAAGAGATGCTTCACTTCCTCCGGCAGCGGTCCGAAGCGGTCGATCAGCTCGGCGCCGAAAGCGTCGATCTCCTCGGTGTTTTCGAGATCGCCGAGGCGGCGGTAGAGCGCCAGCCGCAGCTGCAGGTCCGGAACATAGTTTTCGGGGATCATCACCGCCGTGCCGACGGCGATCTGCGGCGACCAGCCGCCATCCTGCACCTCGCCGGAATCCTTGACCTCGGCGACGGCCTCTTCCAGCATCTGCTGGTAGAGCTCGAAGCCGACCTCCTTGATGTGGCCGGACTGCTCTTCGCCGAGAAGATTGCCGGCACCTCGGATGTCGAGATCGTGGCTGGCGAGCTGGAAACCGGCGCCGAGCGTGTCGAGCGACTGCAGCACCTTCAGCCGGCGCTCGGCGGTATCGGTCAGCTTGCGGTTGGCCGGCAGCGTGAACAGCGCATAGGCGCGCACCTTCGAGCGGCCGACGCGGCCGCGCAGCTGGTAGAGCTGCGACAGGCCGAACATGTCGGCGCGATGCACGATCAGCGTGTTGGCGGTCGGGATATCGAGGCCGGATTCGACGATGGTGGTCGACAACAGCACATCGTACTGGCCGTCGTAGAAGGCGTTCATGATGTCGTCGAGCTCGCCGGGCGGCATCTGGCCGTGAGCGACAGCCACCTTTAGCTCGGGCACGGATTCACGAAGGAAATCATGAATTTCCGCCAGATCGCTGATGCGCGGCACGACATAGAAGGAATGACCGCCGCGGTAGCGTTCCCGCAGCAGGGTCTCGCGGATGACCAGCGGGTCGAAGGGCGAGATGAAGGTGCGCACCGCCAGGCGGTCGACCGGCGGCGTGGCGATCAGCGACAGTTCGCGCACCCCGGTCAACGCCAGTTGCAGCGTGCGCGGGATCGGCGTTGCCGACAGCGTCAGCACATGCACGTCGCTCTTCAGGTCCTTCAGCCGTTCCTTGTGCTTGACGCCAAAATGCTGTTCCTCGTCGATGATCAACAGGCCGAGATTCTTGAACGAGATCGACGAGCCGAGCAGCGCGTGAGTGCCGATGACGATGTCGACGGTGCCGTCGGCGATGCCTTTCTTGGCCTCTGCCAGTTCCTTGGCGCCGACCAGCCGCGAGGCCTGAGCGACGCGGATCGGCAGGCCGGAGAAGCGCTGCGAGAAGGTCTTGAAATGCTGGCGCGACAGCAGCGTCGTCGGCACCACCACCGCGACCTGAAAGCCTTCCATCGCCGCAATGAAGGCGGCGCGAAGTGCCACCTCGGTCTTGCCGAAGCCGACATCGCCGCAGATCAGCCGGTCCATCGGCTTGCCGGCGCCCAGGTCGCCCATGACCGAATCGATCGCCGTCTGCTGATCGTCGGTCTCCTCATAGGGAAACCGCGCGGCGAATTCGTCATAGAGACCGTCTGCCGGCACCAGCGAAGGGGCAGCGCGCATCTGCCGCTCGGCGGCGATGCGGATCAACTGTCCGGCCATGTCGAGCAGGCGTTTCTTCAGCCGCGCTTTTCTCGACTGCCAGGCGCCGCCGCCAAGCTTGTCCAATGTCGCCTCAGTCGAATCCGAGCCATAGCGCGACAAAAGCTCGATGTTCTCCACCGGCAGGAACAGCCGGTCGTCGCCGGCGTAATGGATTTCGAGGCAATCATGCGGCGCGCCGACCGCCTCGATGGTGCGCAGCCCGATGAAGCGGCCAATACCGTGGTCGCTATGGACGACGATGTCGCCGGAGGACAAAGCCGAGGCCTCGGCGATGAAATCGGAAGGGCGCTTCTTGCGCTTCGAGCGACGGATGAGCCGGTCGCCCAGAATGTCCTGCTCGGCGACGACGACCAGTTTCTCGGTCTCGAAGCCGGATTCGAGCGGCAGCACGGCAAGTCCCGCCTGTCCCGGTTCGAGCTTTTCCGCCTCGGCCAGCGTAGCCACCGGCTCGAGGTTGCCGAGATGATGCTCGGCCAGGATCTGGCCGAGCCGGTCGAGCGAACCTTCGGTCCAGCCGGCGACGACGACGCGGCGGCGGGCGGCGCGCTCGTCGCCAATGTGTTTTACAACGACGTCGAAGACGTTGACGTTGGGGTCGGCGCGTTCCTCGACGAAGCTGCGGCCGTGCCGCGACCCGGCATGGTAGATTTTCCTGGCGCCGGCGTCGGGCGCGTCGAACGGCGTAAAGTCGATCGCCTCGCGCGGGCCAAGCGAGGCGATGAGGTTTTCCGGCGACAGATAAAGCAGGTCGGGCGGCACCGGCTTGTAGGGGACGGCGTCCTTCAGCGCGCCGTCGGCCTGCTTCCTGCGCGCCTCGTAATGGTCGAGGATCAGCGCATGGCGCTCGGCCAGTGCCTCATGCGCCAGATGGTCGAACACGACAGGCGTGTCCGGCAGATAGTCGAACACCGTCTCCAGCCGCTCGTAGAAGAACGGCAGCCAGTGCTCCATGCCGGCAAAACGCCGTCCCTCGCTGACCGCCGCATAGAGCCCATCGTCACGCGAGGGCGCGCCAAAAGCGTCGATGTAGGAGCGGCGGAAGCGGCTGATGGTCTCCGGCGTCAGCGCCACTTCGCTCATCGCCTGCAGCGCCATCGACTTGCGCTGGCCGGTGGTGCGCTGCGTGGCGGCGTCGAAGACGCGGATCGATTCCAGCGTGTCGCCGAAGAAATCGAGCCTGAGCGCTTCCGTCCAGCCCGGCGCGAACAGGTCAAGAATGCCGCCGCGCACGGCGAACTCGCCGACGCCGCGCACGGTCGGCACCCGCTCGAAGCCTGATATCTCCAGCTGCGACGCCAGTGCGTTCATGTCGATCTGGTTGCCGGGTTTGGCGTGAAATGTCTGCGCCTCGACAAGGCTTGCCGGCGGAATGCGCTGCAGCAGCGCGTTGGCAGTGGTCAGGATGACGGCGCGGTGCGGATTTTTTGCCAACGCGATCATCGCGGTGAGCGCGTCCAGTCGCCGCGCGGCTGCATCCGGGCCGGGCGAAACGCGGTCATAGGGCAGACAATCCCAGGCCGGCAGTTCGAGCACCGGCAGGCCAGGCGCGGCGAAGGAAAGCGCCTCGACGATCGAAGGCAGGCGCTGGCCGTCGCGTGCCACGAACAGCGCCGGCTTGTCGGGCGCGATCTCGTGCGCGGCCTGCACCAGCGCGAAGGCTTCGTAACCGTCGGCGACTCCGTCGACGATGAACTGGCCGGCGCGGCCTTTCGGCAGGCCAATTGTGGGAATCAGGCTCATGGAATCACGTATTTCAGAATGTCATCGCCTGGCGCGACGCCAGGATTTTTTGCAGGACGGCACAGTCGATGTCAGCCGGAATCGGCCGCTCGCCGGTGATCACGGGCAGGAATTCGGTATCGGCAATTTCGAGGAGCCTCTCATATTGGTCGAGTTCGTCGCCGGTCAAGGCGCCGATCTCGGCGTCGGCGAAACTGCCGAGAATAAGGTCCATTTCGCGCATGCCGCGATGCCAGGATCGAAACAGAAGCTTGCGGCGGCGGGCGTCGAGCCCCTCGCTTGATCGTCTCGTTCCGGTCATCGTCCAGCATCCTTGCCTGAAGCGGCGCATATAGCGTGGATAGAGCGCGGTGTCAGCCTTGCAACGGTCCGGTGGGTGTCTAACATCCCGGTGTGACATACACTCCTGACACCGTCGGCCCAAGCACCCCCCAGGGGGGGGGGGGGGGGGGCGGCCCGCCGGGGGGCGGGGGGGGGGGGCGGGCGGGGCGGCGGGGGGGCAAATCCAAGGCACGTCGAAGTGGGGA
>NZ_JBVVQJ010000008.1:4186-203923 GCF_055811475.1 Mesorhizobium sp. WSM4829
CGGGGGGGGGGCCCCCCCCCCCGGGGGGGGGGGGCCCCCCCCCCCCCCCCGCCCCAACCCCCCCCCCCCCCCCCCCCCCCCCCCCCCCCCCCCGCCCCCCCCCCCCCCGCCCCCCCCCCCCCAGGGGGGTGAGCGCCGACACCCATGAGACCTTCCCTCCTCGATCCGCTGTTTGTCCCGATCACCTCGCTTGCCGGCGTCGGGCCGAAGGTCGGCGCACTGATCGAGAAAATCGTGCCGGCCGATCTTGGTGATCGCCGCCCCGCACGTGCCGGCGATCTTCTGTTCGTGCTGCCGCATTCGGTGATCGACCGCCGCAACCGGCCGGGCATCGCCGGTTCGGCTGAAGGCGCGATCGTCACCCTGGAAGTGCGCATCGATCGCCACCAGCCGCCGCCGCGCGGCAACAGATCGGTGCCGTACCGGGTTTACGCCCATGACGACACCGGCGAGATCGCGCTGACCTTCTTCCATGCGCACGCTGCCTATCTCGAAAAAGCAATGCCCGAGGGCGAGCATGTCGTGGTCTCCGGCCGCATGGAATGGTTCAACGGCCGCCCGACCATGGTTCATCCCGACCACATCGCGCTGGCCAGCGAAGCGGAAAACCTGCCGCTGGTCGAGCCGGTCTATCCGCTCACCGCCGGGCTCTCGGGAAAAGTGCTGCGCCGGGCAATCGGCCAGGCGCTCGCTCGCTTGCCGGTGCTGCCGGAATGGCAGGAGGATGAGTTTCTGCGCCGCCGCAGCTTTCCCGCCTTCGGCGACGCGCTTGCCCGCATCCACAATCCCGCCGACCCGATCGACGTGTCCGTCGACGGCGCGGCCTGGCGGCGTCTCGCCTATGACGAGTTTCTGGCAGGCCAGGTGTCGCTGGCGCTGGTGCGCGCAAAAGTCCGCCGCCTGTCCGGCCGACCGCTGGTCGGCGACGGCCGCTTCGTCGAAAAGCTGCGCGCCGCCCTTCCCTATTCGCTGACCAATTCGCAGGAAATGGCGCTTGCCGAAATCAATGCCGATCTCGGTGACCCCGAACGCATGCTGCGCCTGCTGCAGGGTGATGTCGGCTCAGGCAAGACAGTTGTCGCGCTGCTCGCCATGGCGCGCGCTGTCGAGGCCGGCGGCCAGGCGGCATTGATGGCGCCGACCGAAATCCTGGCGCGCCAGCATCTTGCGACGATTGCGCCGTTGGCCGAACAAGCCGGCCTGCGCATCGCCATCCTCACCGGCCGCGAAAAGGGCCGCGAGCGCGCCGAGACGCTGACCGGCCTGGCCAGTGGCGATATCGACATCGTCGTCGGCACCCACGCGCTGTTCCAGCAAACGGTGACGTTCCACGACCTGGTCCTTGCCGTCATCGACGAGCAGCACCGGTTTGGCGTCCACCAGCGGCTGGCGATCACCGCGAAGGGCGACGCGCCCGACATGTTGGTGATGACGGCGACGCCGATCCCGCGCACGCTGGTGCTGACTGCTTTCGGCGACATGGATGTGTCGAAGCTGACGGAAAAGCCGGCCGGGCGCCAGCCGATCCGCACCGTCACCCTGCCGCTCGAGCGGCTCGACGAACTGGTCGGCCGCATGCGCGACGCCGTCGCCGACGGCCAGAAGATCTATTGGATCTGTCCGCTGGTCGAGGAATCCGAAGAGATCAAGCTGATGTCGGCGGAGGACCGTTTTGCCTCCTTGAAGCCGCTGTTCGGCGACCGGATCGGCCTGGTGCACGGCCGCATGAAGGGCGCCGAAAAAGACGAGGCTATGCGCGCCTTCAAGGCCGGCGAGACACGCATCCTGATCGCCACCACGGTCATCGAGGTCGGCGTCGATGTGCCGAATGCGACGATCATGGTCATCGAGCATGCCGAGCGCTTCGGCCTCGCTCAGTTGCACCAGTTGCGCGGCCGGGTCGGTCGCGGCGAAAAACCGTCGTCCTGCGTGCTGCTCTACAAGGATCCGCTCGGCGAGACGGCAACGCGCCGGCTGTCAGTGATGCGCGAGACCGAGGACGGGTTTCGCATCGCCGAGGAGGATCTGAAACTGCGTGGCGAAGGCGAGTTGCTCGGCACCCGCCAGTCCGGCACACCTGGCTTCCAGGTGGCGCGCATCGAGGCGCATGCCGACCTGCTCGAAGCCGCCCGCGACGACGCGCGGCTGATCCTGTCGCGCGATCCGGAACTGCAATCCGAACGCGGCGCGGCCCTTCGCATGCTGCTTTATTTGTTCGGCCGCGACGAGGCGGTGCGGCTCTTGCGCGCCGGCTGAGGCTCGGCGTCGACCGGCGGATTGCCGACCTGAACGCCGATCGGCTTGCCGTTCAACGTCACCATTTTCGTCTTGACCGCCGGTGCCACCAGGCCTGCCGAAACGATCAGCTTGGCGCCGTCCTCGATCGTCATGTCGAGCAGCACGATATCGGATTTCGGCACATACATCAGGAAGCCGGTGGTCGGGTTGGGCGTGCACGGCATGAACACCGCGATCAGCGGATCACCCTCCTGGTCGAGCTTCTGGTTGATCTCGGTCTCCTTCTCGCCGGCGACGAACACCAGCGACCAGACGCCCTTGCGCGGGTATTCGACCAGCCCGACCTGGCGAAACATGTCGCCCTTGTTCGACAGCACGGTCTCGAAGATCTGCTTCAGCGACCCATAGATGCCGCGCACCAGCGGCATGCGGCCGAGCAGCCGCTCACCGAACAAGACGATAGCCCGGCCAACGATATTGGCGGTCAGGAACCCGATCAGGGTGATCAGGATCAAGGCGACGATCAGCCCGAATCCCGGAACCGGCGCCGGCAGATAGCTATCGGGGTTGTAACGCGCCGGAATATAGGGTTTCACCCAGGAATCGACCCAGCCGATGAACGACCAGGCGATGTAGGCGGTGATCGCCAGCGGCGCGCAGACGACAAAGCCTGTCAGAAAGTAATTCCGCAGCCGGGTCATGCCTGAGGTCTTGGAAGCATCGGACATGGTTCACCGCAGCGCTGATTGCGGCGCGACATTAATGAACCGCATCCGGCTTTGGAACTGCGAATTTTTTAAATGATCAACTATGCCGCGACTTCCAGCGGCTCGATCTTCTCGAGCTCAGGCGCGAGTTTCCGTGCCTCGGTTTCGAGCTCATAGGCCTGCTGAAAATTCATCCAGAATTCCGGCGTGGTGTTGAAGAACCTGGCGAGGCGAAGCGCGGTATCGGGAGTCAAGCCGATCTCTTCCTTGGCAATGCGTTCGATACGAGTGCGCGGAAGATTAAGCTTCTTCGCCAGCGCGCCAGCGCTCATGCCAAGCGGGAGGAGATATTCCTCGCGCAGGAATTCTCCGGGGTGAATTGGACGTGCGAACTTGAGCATGGTTCAGGAACCTCGAAGGATTAGGGCAAGTGCCCACTCAATGGTAGTCGACGATCTCCACATCCTCGGCGCCAGCATCAGTCCATCTGAAGCAGATGCGCCATTGGTCGTTGATACGGATAGAATGCTGCCCAGCTCTACTCCCTTTCAGGGCTTCAAGGTGGTTTCCGGGTGGCGATCTAAGGTCATTCAATTGGGCGGCATTGGCGATAGCACGAAGACGACGTTCGCCACGGGCAACCAGATCGGGTGGAAAACCCTTCGGGCCTTCCCCTCGGCAACCGCTTCCACCGCCTTGCCTTTGAACGAAACGATCAATTTCTGCCCCTCGTCACGTATCATAAATTGATACACGAGGGCGTGCAAGAAATATGTATCAATAACTGATACTAACCGTCACCGGACCTATCGGCAGCTGGTCGAAACTTGCCAGCCCTTACTCCACCGTCACCGATTTCGCCAGGTTGCGCGGCTGGTCGACGTCGGTACCCATGAACACCGCGGTGAAATAGGCCAGCATCTGGATTGGCAGCGCGTAGATGATCGGCGAGATGATTTCCGGCACGTCCGGCAGCACGATCGTCTCCATCGTCTTCACCGTGGCGTGCGCGGCACCCTTGCTGTCGGTGATCAGGATGATCTTGCCGCCGCGCGCCGCCACTTCCTGCATGTTCGACACGGTTTTTTCAAAAATCCGGTCATGCGGGGCAATGACGATCACCGGCATGTTCTCGTCGATCAGCGCGATCGGCCCGTGCTTCAGCTCGCCGGCAGCATAGCCCTCGGCATGGATATAGGAGATTTCCTTGAGCTTCAGCGCGCCTTCCATGGCCAGCGGGAAATTGGTATCGCGGCCAAGATAGAGCACGTTCTTGTAGTGCGAGAGGTCGCGCGCGACCTTTTCGATCTGGCCGTCGAGTTTCAGGACCTGGTTGGCATAGCGCGGCGCTTCCGACAGTTGGCGGACCAGCGTCGTTTCCTGTTCCTGCGAAATCGTACCGCGCGCCACGCCGGCCCGCACGGCAAGCGAGGCCAGCACCGACAATTGACAGGTGAAGGCCTTGGTCGAGGCGACGCCGATCTCCGGCCCGGCCAGCGTCGGCAGGATGACGTCGGATTCGCGCGCCATCGTCGATTCGCGGACATTGACGACCGCGCCGATCTTCATGCCGGCTTTGCGGCAATAGCGCAGCGAGGCCAGCGTGTCGGCGGTCTCGCCCGATTGCGAGATGAAGAAGGCGGCGTCTGTCTTCGACAGCGGCATTTCACGGTAACGGAATTCCGAAGCGACATCGATGTCGACCGGCAGCAGCGCATAGCGCTCGAACCAGTATTTGCTGATCAGGCCGGCCAGATAGGCAGTGCCGCAGGCCGAAATCGCCAGCCGGTCGATTTTGGCGAAATCGAACGGCAGGTCGAGCGGCTTCGAGACGCCGCCAACGAAATCCACATAATGCGCCAGCGTGTGCGAGATCACCTCGGGCTGTTCATGGATTTCCTTCTCCATGAAATGGCGCCGGTTGCCCTTGTCGACCATGAAGCTGGTGCTAAGCGACTGCTGGCGCTTGCGGTCGACCTTGTTGCCGTCCATGTCGAAGATGGCGACGTCGTTACGGCGCACCACCGCCCAGTCGCCGTCCTCCAGATAGGTGATCGAATTGGTGAAGGGGGCAAGCGCGATGGCGTCGGAGCCCAAAAACATCTCGCCATCGCCATGGCCTACGGCCAGCGGCGGGCCGTTGCGCGCGCCAACGATGAGATCCTCGTCTCCCCTGAACATGATGGCCAGCGCAAAGGCGCCTTCCAGCCGCTTCAGCGCCTGGTGCGCGGCCTCGACCGGCTGCAGGCCCCTGGCCAGTTCGCGCCCCACCAGATGTGCGACGACCTCGGTATCGGTCTGCGATGAAAATGTGTAGCCGTCGCGCATCAGCTCGTCGCGCAATTCGGCGAAATTCTCGATGATCCCGTTGTGGACGATGGCGACGCCATCGGAAAAATGCGGATGCGCATTGGTCTCGTTGGGCACGCCATGCGTCGCCCAGCGCGTGTGGCCGATGCCGATCATGCCGTCGAGCGGTTCGTCCTTCAGCCGGCGTTCGAGATTAATCAGCTTGCCCTCGGCGCGGCGACGCGCCAGCTGGCCGTGCTCGACGGTGGCGACGCCGGCCGAATCATAGCCGCGATACTCGAGCCTTTTCAGCGCATCGACGATGAGCGGCGCGACCGGCGAGTGACTGACAATTCCGACGATACCGCACATAGACGTTGCCCCCGATTCCGGCTGAAAACCCGGCGCCATTTAGGGTTGGCCGGGCAGCCGCGAAAATCACTTTGCGTTTCGTTCCGTATCAGCCGGAACGGTTCTGCACAGATGCACCATGACCGAGTGCGCTTGCAATCCGATTACCGCAGCCAGGCTAGCCTTTTTTCCGGGCAGCCGCAGCCGAAGCAAAACGCTCGCGCAATTCCTTGCCTTTGCCGGGCAGCGTCCTCTGGCGGGCGCGGCCGAAGGCGAGCGCATCGTCGGGCACGCTTTCGGTGATCACGCTGCCCGAAGCGACGTAGCCGCCCTTGCCGATTGTGACAGGCGCCACCAGCGACGAATTCGAGCCGACGAAGGCGCCTTCGCCGATGTCGGTGAAGAATTTCGAGTAGCCGTCATAATTGCAGGTGATGGTTCCAGCGCCAATATTGGCGCCGGCGCCGACGCGGGCATCGCCGATATAGGTCAGGTGATTGACCTTGGCGCCCTCCTCGACCGTCGCCTGCTTGACCTCGCAGAAATTGCCGACCTTGGCTTTTTGCTTGAGATCGGAACCCGGCCGCAGCCGCGCAAACGGACCGACAGCGCAATTCGAAGCGATCGTGGCGCCTTCAATATGGCTGAAGGCATGGATCCTGGCACCGGTGGCGATTGTCACGCTCGGCCCGAACCAGACATTGGGCTCGACGATCGTGTCGGCGCCGATCTCGGTATCGTATGAAAAGAAGACGGTTTCGGGCGCGATCAGGGAAACCCCGGAGAGCATGGCCTCGCGCCGCCGGCGCGCCTGCCAGATGCCTTCGGCCGCAGCGAGTTCGGCACGGTTGTTGATGCCGAGCACATTCTCGAAGCCGGCTTCTGCCGCGATGACATTAAGGCCTTGCCCGCCCGCGATCTCGACGATGTCGGTGAGATAGTATTCGCCCTTGGCGTTGTCGTTGCCGACCTGGTCGAGCAGCTGCAGCGCGTGCTTGCCGGCAACCGCCATCAGACCGCCATTGCAGAAGGTGATTTTCTTCTCCTCGTCGGTGCAGTCCTTTTCCTCGCGGATGGCGATGAGCTTGCCGCCTTTTTCGATCAGCCGGCCATAGCCGGACGGATTTGACGTGCGGAAGCCGACCACAACGACGGCAGCGCCTTCGGCCAGTTTCAGACGCGCAGCACTCAGCACCTCCGGGTCGATCAGCGGCGTGTCGCCGAACATGACGAGGATGTCGTCGTAACCGTTTGAGATCGCGTCGCGAGCCGCCAGAACGGCATGCGCCGTGCCGAGCCGCTTGTCCTGGACGAAGGTCTCCGCCTTCGGCGCGAATTTTTGCGTGGCCTTGCGCATCTCGTCGGCGCCATGGCCGATCACCAGCGCCAGATCACCGCTGCCTGCGGCTTCCGCAGCCTTGACGACATGGGCGACCATCGGCAGGCCGGCGATCGGGTGCAGCACTTTTGGCACAGCGCTTTTCATGCGCGTGCCCTCGCCGGCGGCGAGGATGACGGACAGGCAGGTTCTCTGGCTCATGGAATGCGACCATATGAAAAGGGTTGGGAATCAAGGCATGGATTGGCGCCATGCTGCACCAATGCGGTTAAATTCCGGTGAGACTTGCGGCAGTCCAATTTTCGAACTCGGCGCTGCCCCTCATCCGCCTGCCGGCACCTTCTCCCCGTATAGTGACGGGGAGAAGAGGGCTGGCCGCAACCTTGGCGCTCTTTCTGCAGCGTTGGAGATTGGCGAAATCCTCTGCGAAGGCGTCCCTTCTCCCCGTCACTATACGTCACTATACGGGGAGAAGTGCCCGGCAGGGCGATGAGGGGCAGCGCAGACCTGAAGCGATTGCGGGCCGGCAACACCAATTTGCGACAGCATTGATCCAATTTCACCCCAACTGCCCCAGCACCGGGAAATTCTCCAGCAGCCAGTAGGACGCGGCCTGCACGCCTCCGGTCAGGAAAAACACGCCGGCGACGACCAGCAGCCCGCCCATCGCCTTTTCGACGCGGCCGAGATGGACGCGGAATTTTGCGAGAAAGCGCATGAAAGCGCCGGAAAACAGCGCCGCGATCAAGAACGGTATGCCGAGGCCGAGCGAATAGGCGGCAAGCAGAGCCGCTCCCTCGCCCACCGTCTCGCGGCCGCCGGCCAGCGTCAGGATCGGCCCCAGCACCGGTCCGATACAGGGTGTCCAGCCGAAGGCGAAGGCCAGTCCCATGACATAAGCGGCAACGATACTGGCCGGCTTGCCCTGTGACTGGAAGCGCGCCTCACGCGACAGCAGCGGGATGCGCAATATGCCGAGAAAATTCAGCCCCATCAGGATGATGAGCACGCCAGCCGCCATCGCCAGCGGCTCCTGCCAGACGCGCAGCAGCCGGCCGATGGTCGAGGCGCCGGCGCCCAGCGCCACGAAGACGGTCGAGAAGCCGAGAACGAAGGCGATCGAGGCAAAAAGCAGCGCGCCGCGTGCGTCGGCCCTGGCGGTGACGCCGGCATTGCCGCGGAAATCATCGACCGACACGCCGGCCATATAGCAGAGATAGGGCGGCACCAGCGGCAGCACGCAAGGCGACAGGAACGAGATCGCCCCCGCCCCGACTGCGCTGACATAGCCGATATCCAACGCCATTCCCGAACTCCTGATGGTTTGCGCTGCCATATAGCCGCGACCGCGCCGATCCGCCAATCACCATCGCGTGGCAAGTCGCACGGCCGCTTGCCACGCCTGTCTCGCCCGTCAACGTCGCATCATGCCTGCCGTCTCTTCAAACCAGGGCTGGCGCGTGATCGATGTTTCTCTTATATCGGCGGAAGTATTTGTCCCGTTCTCCCGGATTCATTGCCGGTTTGTCCAACGATCAGGGCAGCCGCTCTCACTATCCAGGATTGCGGATATCACATGACGCACCCCTCAATGCAGGACTGCATTTTGGGCGCTTGCCCTTGACCGGATGCAAAAGCACGGCCATGTGAGCGACAATTATACGAGATTTCGTCGCGCGCAGCGGAATTCTTCTGCCGCACCACAGCTGATATGAGACCTCATGGACGTCGTCGTCGTCGAATCGCCGGCCAAAGCGAAGACAATCAACAAGTATCTCGGAAAGAACTACAAGGTCCTGGCCTCGTTCGGCCACGTCCGCGATCTGCCGGCCAAGGATGGCTCGGTGCGTCCGGACGAGGATTTTGCCATGTCCTGGGCTGTCGACACCGCCTCGAGCAAACGTCTTGCCGACATCGCCAAGGCGGTCAAGGACGCCGACGGCCTGATCCTCGCCACCGATCCGGACCGTGAGGGCGAAGCCATTTCCTGGCACGTTCTGGAAGTGCTGAAGCAGAAGCGCGCGCTGAAGGACAAGCCGGTCAGCCGCGTCGTCTTCAACGCCATCACCAAATCGTCGGTGCTGGAAGCGATGGCCAATCCGCGCCAGATCGATGCGCCGCTGGTCGACGCCTATCTCGCCCGCCGCGCGCTCGACTATCTCGTCGGCTTCACGCTGTCGCCCGTGCTGTGGCGCAAGCTGCCGGGCGCCCGCTCCGCCGGCCGCGTCCAGTCGGTGGCGCTGCGCCTCGTCTGCGACCGCGAATTGGAAATCGAGCGCTTCATCCGCGAGGAATACTGGCAGATCGCCGCCATTCTCGGCACGCCGCGCAAGGATAATTTCGAGGCGCGGCTGACTGCCTTCGATCGCAAGAAACTGCAAAAGCTCGACATTTCGAACAAGGCGCAGGCCGACGACATCAAGGCGATGCTGGATGGCGCGACCTTCAAGGCGCTGTCGGTCGAAGCCAAGCCGACCAGGCGCAATCCAGGCCCGCCCTTCACCACCTCGACGCTGCAGCAGGCCGCCTCCTCGCGCCTCGGTTTTTCGGCAAGCCGCACCATGCAGGTGGCGCAGCGGCTCTATGAAGGCATGGACATCGGCGGCGAGACCACCGGCCTGATCACCTATATGCGAACCGACGGCGTGCAGATGGCGCCCGAGGCGATATCAGCCGCGCGCGATGCGATCGCAAAAGAGTTCGGCCCAAAATACCTGCCCGAAAAGCCGCGCAACTACACCACCAAGGCCAAGAACGCCCAGGAAGCGCACGAAGCGATCCGCCCGACCGATTTCATGCGCACGCCGGCTTCGGTCAGGCAATATCTCGATGCCGACCAGGCGCGGCTTTACGAGATTGTCTGGAAACGCGCCATCGCCAGCCAGATGCAGCCAGCCGAGATCGAGCGCACCACGGTCGAGATCGAGGCGGTCAACGGCGCCCGCAGCGCGGAGCTTCGCGCCGTCGGTTCGGTCGTTCGCTTCGATGGCTTCATTGCCGCCTACACCGACCAGAAGGACGAGGATGCGGAAGACGAGGAAGACCGCCGTCTGCCCGAGATCCGTGCCGGCGAACAACTCGAGCGCGAGGCGATCAACGCCACCCAGCACACCACAGAACCGCCGCCGCGCTATTCGGAAGCCTCGCTGATCAAGAAGCTGGAAGAGCTCGGCATCGGCCGGCCGTCGACCTACACGGCGATTCTGAAGACGCTGGAGGACCGCGACTACGTCAGTATGGACAAGCGCAAGCTGTTGCCGCAGGCCAAGGGCCGGTTGTTGTCGGCCTTCCTCGAAAGCTTCTTCGAGCGCTATGTCGAATATGATTTTACCGCCTCGCTCGAGGAAAAACTCGACGAGATTTCCGACGGCAAGCTCGCCTGGAAGGATGTGCTGCGCGATTTCTGGAAGGATTTTTCAGGCGCCGTCGCCGATATCAAGGAATTGCGCGTCACCGATGTGCTCGACGCCCTCAACGAGGAACTGGCGCCGCTGGTGTTTCCGGCGCGGGAAGACGGTTCGAACCCGCGCATCTGCCCGAAATGCGGCACCGGCAACCTGTCGCTGAAGCTCGGCAAATTCGGCGCCTTTGTCGGCTGCTCGAACTATCCCGAATGCTCCTTCACCCGCCAGCTCGGCGACGCCGCCAACCCGAATGCCGAAAACGGCAATGGCGAGGACGGCACCAAGGTGCTGGGCAAGGACCCCTACACGGCGGAGGAAATCACGCTGCGCAGCGGTCGTTTCGGGCCCTATGTCCAGCGCGGCGACGGCAAGGAAGCCAAGCGCTCCAGCCTGCCCAAGGGCTGGACCGTCGATTCGATCGACCACGAAAAAGCCCTCGCCCTGCTGTCGCTGCCGCGCGACGTCGGCAAGCATCCGGAATCCGGCAAGATGATCTCGGCCGGGCTGGGGCGCTACGGTCCGTTCGTGTTGCACGACGGCACCTACGCCAATCTCGACAATATCGAGGACGTGTTCTCGATCGGTCTCAACCGCGCCGTGTCGGTGATCGCCGAGAAGCAATTGAAGGGCCCCGGCGGTCGCAATGGCGGCACGCCCGCCGCCTTGAAGGAACTTGGCGAGCATCCGGCGGGCGGCGGCAAGATCGTCGTGCGTGACGGCAAATACGGGCCCTATGTCAATTTCGGCAAGGTCAATGCGACGCTGCCGAAGGGCAAGGACCCGCAGTCGGTGACGATCGAGGAGGCGGTGGCGCTGATTGCCGAGAAGGAAGCCAAGGGCGGCAACGGCAGAAAGCCCTTCCGCAAAGCGGCCGCACCTGCCAAAAAGCCTGCGGCCAAGAAACCGGCGGCCAAGAAAGTGGCCAACAGAAAGGGATAGTGCATCGTGGCGCGCAGGGTATCCGGAAGAAGTCATGGCGATCTGCGCACCGCCGACACCCGGGCCAAGGTCAAGGATGATTACCGGCCGTCCCGCGACGAAATCCTGCGCTATATCGCCGAAAATCCGGATCGCTCAGGCAAACGCGACATCGCCAAGGCGTTTGCGCTGCGCGGCGAAGACCGTATCTGGCTGAAGGATGTTTTGCGCGACTTGCAGGATGAGGGCCTGCTGACCAAGGAGCGCAAGCGGCTCGCCCGCGTCGGCGCCCTCGCCCATGTTGCCGTGCTCGACATCTTTGGCCGCGACGCCGACGGCTTGCTTTTGGCGCACCCGACCGAAGCCGTGGGCAACGGCGAGCCTCCTGTCATAGCGATCCGCGTGTCGCGCGGCGGTGGCAGCCCGACACCGGGCATTGGCGACCGCGTGCTGGCCAAGACCTTTCCAACCGATGACCCGACCGGCCCTGCCTATACCGGGCGGGTGATGAAGATCTTCGAGAAGCGCACCGATGCCGTTCTCGGCGTTTTTCGCGTGCTGCAGGACGGTACCTTCCGCATCGAGCCTGTCGAACGACGCCAGCCGGAGCTGGTCGTCGACAAGGAATTCCAGAACGGCGCCAAGAACGGCGATCTGGTCGAGGTCGAGCCGGCGCGGGCCTCCCGCTACGGGCTGCCCAGGGCCAAGGTGCTGGCGGTGCTGGGTTCGCTGACCAGCGAAAAGGCGGTCTCGATGATCGCCATCCACGCGCACGACATTCCGCATATTTTCCCGGCAGACGTCATCGCCGAGGCGGAGGCGGTCAAACCGGCGACGTTGGCCGGCCGTGAAGACTGGCGCGAGCTGCCGCTGGTCACCATCGATCCGGCCGACGCCAAGGACCATGACGACGCCGTGTTCGCGACAGCAGATCCGGACGAGAAGAACCCCGGCGGCGTGGTCGTTACCGTGGCGATTGCCGATGTCGCCGCTTATGTGCGCTATGGCACCGCGCTCGACCGCGAGGCGCTGAAGCGCGGCAACTCGGTCTATTTCCCGGATCGCGTCGTGCCGATGCTGCCGGAGCGCATCTCCAACGACCTTTGTTCGCTGCGCGAAGGCCAGGACCGCCCGGCGCTGGCGGTCCGCATGACCTTTTCGGCCGATGGCCGCAAGCTCAGGCATTCGTTCCACCGCATCATGATGAAATCGGCGGCAAAACTCGCCTATCGCCAGGCGCAGGCCGCGATCGACGGCGCGCCGGACGACAAGACCGGCCCGATTCTCGACACGGTGATGAAGCCGCTGTGGGATGCTTATGCCGTGGTGAAGCGCGGTCGTGAGACGCGCCAGCCGCTCGAGCTCGAACTGCCGGAGCGGAAAATCCTGCTCAAGGAGGACGGCACCGTCGACCGCGTCGTCGTGCCGGAGCGGCTCGACGCGCACAAGCTGATCGAAGAATTCATGATCCAGGCCAATGTCGCGGCGGCCGAGACGCTGGAGGCGAAACGACAGGCGCTGGTCTACCGCATCCATGACGCACCTTCGCTCGCCAAGCAGGAATCGCTGCGTGAATTCCTGCAAACGCTTGGCCTGTCGCTGGCGCGCGGCGCCCAGATGCGGCCCAACCAGTTCAACGGCATTCTGGATCGCGTCCGCGGTGCCGACCATGAGGGGCTGGTCAACGAGGTGGTGCTGCGCACGCAGATGCAGGCCGAATATTCGCCAAGCAATATCGGCCATTTCGGCCTCAACCTGAAACGCTATGCGCACTTCACCTCGCCGATCCGCAGATATGCCGACTTGATCGTGCATCGCGGGCTGATTGCCGCGCTCGGCTTCGGTGCAGGCGGACTGACGCAGGATGAAGCGGAGCGGCTGGAAGAAGTTTCTGCGCTGATCTCAGCCACCGAGCGCCGCGCCATGGCGGCCGAGCGCGACACGATCGACCGGCTGATCGCCGCGTATCTGGCAGAGCGTGTCGACGATCGCTTCGATGCACGCATTTCGGGCGTCACCAAATCGGGACTATTTGTCCAATTGCCGCAGTATGGCGCAGATGGTTTCATTCCGGTGTCAAGTCTGGGCGGCGATTACTATATATACGACGAAACTGCCCGATCGCTTTTCGGAGAACGCACCGGCAAGGGCTATCAGCTTGCCGACCGCGTCGAGGTTCGCCTGATCGAGGTGGCGCCTATGGCCGGCGCGATGCGTTTCGAGATGCTGACCGACCCAAAGCCGCTGCCCGGCTCCAAACGGTCGTTTCACAAGGCCAAGGGCCGCGCCCGTGCGTCGCAATCGCGTCCAGGCTCGCGCGGCAGGAGACGGTAATGCCAAGCGATCTGAAAATGAACGAACAGGTTTTCGGCGGCGAACAGCACTCGGGCCGGATCGCCCGCCCGCTATGGACGGCGATGAAGCGTGGCGCGTTTGGCCGCTGCCCGCATTGCGGCGAGGGAAAGCTGTTTCGTGCCTTCGTCAAGACCGTCGATACATGCGACCATTGCGGTGAGGCGCTTCATCACCACCGCGCCGACGACCTGCCGGCCTATCTGGTGGTGGCCATCGTCGGCCACGTCGTGCTCGGCGCCTTCATGGGTGTCGAAGCGACCTCCACTCTGTCCACATGGCAGCACGTTGCCATCTGGGTGCCGCTGACCATCCTCATGGCGATCGTCTTGCTGCAACCGGTCAAGGGCGCCGTCATCGGCCTGCAATGGGCGTTCTATATGCACGGCTTCGGCGGGGAAGAAGATCTGATCGAGTCGCATCCCGAGGCTTGAAACCGAGGCTGGCGCAAATCGGCATGGCTGGACGCCACTTTCGCATCGAAGAAGATTCCGCTAGGTCGTGCGCATGGACGTTATGATCAAGGCGGAAGTCGACAAGGTTGAGCCGATCGCGCTCGACGCCAGTCCTATACGCCCGCGCGACGCCGCGACGCTGATCCTGCTCGACCGCAAGGGCGCCGAGTTCCTGGTGCTGATGGGCAGGCGCCACGCCCGTCACGCCTTCATGCCGGGGAAATTCGTCTTTCCCGGTGGCCGTACCGATCCGGCCGACAGCCGAATTCCCGTTGCCACAGCGCTGCACCCTGAGGAGCAGGCGAGGCTGACCGCCGGCGTCGGCCGCACCAGCCCGGCCCGCGCCCGCGCCATCGCGCTGTCGGCGATTCGCGAGACCTATGAAGAAGCCGGCCTGCTGATCGGCCAGAAGGGCGCCTTCGCCACGGCCTGCCGCGATTGGCAGGGTTTTGCCGAGCACGGCGTAAGGCCGTCGCTGGAAGCGCTGCGCTTCATCGCGCGCGCCATCACCCCGCCGAACCGGGTGCGGCGCTTCGACACGCGCTTCTTCAGCGCCTGGCGTGAAGACGTTGCGGTGGAGCTGCCGGACGGCGGTCCGACCAACGAGCTGGAGGAACTGGTCTGGCTGCCGCTCGCCAAGGCCAGAGAAGCTGATGTGCCCGACATCACCAGGGCCATCCTGGGGGAGCTGGAAAAGCGGCTCGTCGACGATCCGCTGCTGCGCCCCGGTGGTTCCGTGCCATTCTACCGGCTTGTCGGCAATCGCTTCGTTCGCGAAATTCTGTAGAACATAGAGCATTCACATCCCATGACAGTCGATACCCAGCAAGAGGTCGAAGAACGCGTCCATTGGCTGCCAATGATCGCGGCGATCTCGTCGATCAGCGTCGTCGGCATCGCCATCGGCCTCGGCATGCCGCTGCTCAGCGTCATTCTCGAAACGCGTGGCCATTCGGCGTCGATGATCGGCTTCAACACCGCAGTCGCCGGCCTCGCCTCGATCGCCGGCGCACCGCTCGCCACCCCGCTGGCGATGCGGTTCGGCGTAGCCAGGACGATGCTCGCCATGATCGCCACGGGAGTGCTGGCCTTTGTCGGCTTTCATTTCGCACCGGACTTCTGGATGTGGTTTCCGCTGCGCGTCCTGCTGCACATCGCGCTGACGGTGCTTTTCATCCTGTCGGAATTCTGGATCAGCACGTCGGCGCCGCCGCACCGGCGCGGTCTCGTCCTCGGCATCTACGCCACCGTGCTGTCGCTCGGCTTTGCCGCCGGGCCGTGGCTGTTCGCCCAACTCGGCAGCGCTGGCTTCCTGCCCTTCGGCGTCATCATGGCGCTGGTGACGCTGGCCGCCATTCCAGTTCTGGCGGCCCGCAACGAGAGCCCGACGATCGTATCCAACGGCGAAACCAGCAACTTCCTGCGCTACATCTGGTTGGTGCCAACGGCGACCGCTGCGGTGCTGGTGTTCGGCGCGGTCGAGACCGGTGGCTTTGCGCTGTTTCCCGTCTATGGCAACCGCATCGGCTACTCCGAGGCCGATGCCGCCCTGCTGCTCACCATGATCGGCCTCGGCAACGTGCTGTTGCAGATCCCGCTCGGCATGATCAGCGACCGGGTCAGCGACCGCCGTTATCTGCTTCTGGCCTGTGCAACCATCGGGCTTGCCGGCACCATCTTCATGCCGCACTTTGCGCAGAACTGGCATCTAATGGCGGCGCTTCTGTTCGTCTGGGGCGGCGTCGTCGCGGCCATGTACACGATCGGCCTGGCCCATCTCGGCTCGCAACTTTCCGGCCACGACCTGGCCTCGGCCAACGCTGCCTTCGTGCTCTGCTACGGTGTCGGCATGGTGCTCGGCCCGCAGGCGATCGGCATCGGCATGGACCTTTTCGGCCCCTCCGGTTTCGGCTGGGCGCTCGGCTTGTTCTTCGCCTTCTATATCGCGCTGGTCGGCGCCAGGCTCATCCGAAAAATCCTGTAAAAGACCCGATCGATGCCTCAGGTGGCGCAAAGCTGCTGACATAACCGTGTCAGCAGCACCTGGGTAGATTGTCAGCAACACGCCACGAGTTTGAGGATGCCGCCATGATCGACTCCGGGTTTGAAACGAAATCGCTGCGGATGGAATTGCTGCTGCTTGTGACCTTCCAGGCGCCGGCTTCCGATGTCGACCGTATCATGGAAGCGGTGGTCGCGATCGCCCCGCTCACCACGGGCAAATACGACAGCAATGCCTACCAGTCGGCGCACGGCATCGAGCGCTACCGGGCGCTCGAAGGTGCTGCCGCCGGCGGCGAGACCGAATTGCGCAGACGGCATGGCACGGTGGAAGTGTCGTTCGAGCTGCCCGACGACCAGGCGTTGGCCGCCCGCATCGTCGAGGCGATCTTCCAGGTCCACAGCTATCAGGAGCCGGTGATCCGCATCCAGCCGATCCTCGCCAGCCGCTCCAAGGGATTGGACGACCGCTCGAACCCGAACCGCTGGTGGAACACCACGGGAGACTGGAAGAAGGCCGCTCCAGTTAAAGAAGATGCGTAGAATCGGAACGCGGCCGGATGAGGGGTGCTCCGGTTTGGCACCGACAGCACTCCGTCCAACACCCCTCTTCCGTCTCGGCGCTACGCGCCGATCCACCTTCTCCCACAAGGGGAGAAGGAAGAGGTCGCCTCACAGGGTTGACTTTCCGGGCGCGTTGTTTATGTGTCGCGCCAAGTTTCCCGCGTCCGGGTGGTTTTCCCGTGCTCCAGCGGCCAAGACTCCACGAACATAATGGACTGATACAATGGCCAAAGCCGCAAACATCAAGATCAAGCTTCTGTCGACCGCCGACACCGGTTTCTTCTACGTGACCAGCAAGAACAGCCGCACCAAGACCGACAAGCTGTCGTTCCGCAAATACGATCCGGTCGCCAAGAAGCACGTCGAGTTCAAGGAAACCAAGATCAAGTAATCTGCTTTCCTGCCTAGACAAAAACGCCGCCCCGTGGGCGGCTTTTTTGTTTTCAAAGCTCGAAAAGTCCAGAATTTCCAATGCTTGGCGCAGAGACTTGATGTCATTTTGAGAATGGGGGCCGGCCGGCGTTTGGCAGCGGTACGAGGAGGCCACTATGTGCCAGCGCCGGCCGGCCGACCCCACGGACCCAGGAGATGCGGCGGACCTGAATCATGGGGTATTCTTCGGATCGATCCGGCGATCTACCCTGGCGCCGGTCCCGTCATCGGCCTGCACATTTGCGCAACAGCCTGCGAAAATCAACAATTTCTTAACCAAGCCCGCCGAATCGCTTGCGTTAAGGTAAATTCGTAACCCTGTCACATTGACAGGATAATCGGACTTTACGCCGCCTTGGCGACGACCCGGTTGCGGCCGGCGCTCTTGGCTTCGTAGAGCGCGAGGTCGGCCCGCTTCATCAGCCCGGCAACCGAGTCGACACCCTTCAGCACCGACGACACGCCGACGCTGACGGTAACCTCGATCGTCTTGCCGTCCTGACCGACGGCAAACGGCATCTGGGCGATTTCGGCGCGAATACGCTCCGCGACCTTTTCGGCGACCGCGCCGTCCGTGTCCGGCATCACCACGACGAACTCCTCGCCACCGAAGCGGCAGGCGAGATCGATGCCGCGCACATTCTTGCGCAGCCGCCGCGCGAATTCGCGCAGCACCTCGTCGCCGCCGTCATGGCCATGCGTGTCGTTGACGGTCTTGAAGCGGTCGAGATCGGTGATCATCACCGACAGCGGCCGCCGCCGCGCCACGGCGCGGTCGAACAGTGTCTGCAGATGGCTGTCGAGGTAACGGCGATTGTGCAATCCCGTCAGCGGGTCGGTCACCGCCATCTCGATGGTCTGGGTGACGCTGGCGCGCAACTGGTCGTTGTAGCGCTTGCGGCGCACCTGCGTGCGCAGCCGCGCGGTCAATTCATGCTGGTCGATCGGACGCATCAGATAATCGTTGATGCCAAGCTCGAGGCCGCGGACGATGCGTCCCTCCTCACCCTGCTCCGCCAGAAGGATGATCGGCACGAAACGGGTGCGATCGAGCGAACGCAGTTGCGAGCAGAGCCTGAGCGGATCGAAATCGGCAAAACCCGTCGAGATCATCACGCATTCATAGGGCGTCTCGGCGGCCTGGAAGAAGCCGGCATGCGGATCGGTGGCGATGTCCAGGTCGGCACTGCTGCGCAGCATCTTCTGGACGCGCTCAATGGAGGATTTGCGCTCGTCGATCAGCAGAACCTTCGGCGTGGTGTCCGCGGACGCGAAGTTGCGGCTCAACAGCTCCTCGATGCCGATATTGCGCGTGGTCGAGGCGCGCAGGCGCAGCTCATCGGTCAAAGTCTTCAGCCGGACCAGGCTTTTGACGCGGGTCATCAATTGCAGATCGTTGACCGGCTTGGTCAGAAAATCGTCCGCACCGGCCTCGAGGCCGCGCACCCGGTCCGAAACCTGGTCGAGCGCGGTGATCATGACAACCGGGATGTGCGACGTCGCCGGATCGCTCTTCAGCCGGCGGCAGACTTCGAACCCGTCCATGTCAGGCATCATCACGTCGAGCAATACGACATCGACCTTGCCGTTTTCACAGGTCTCGATCGCGTCCGGCCCGTTGGTGGCGGTCAGCACCTCGAAATATTCGGCAAGCAGCCGGATCTCGAGCAGCCTGACATTGGCAGGGATGTCGTCGACGACGAGGATCCGTGCAGTCATCTCATAAAGCTCCGGCTCGGCTGGAAGGGCGCATCAGGCGTCGCCCAGGTAGGATTTGATGGTTTCGATGAAACGCGGCACCGAGATCGGCTTGGAAATATAGGCTTCGCAGCCACCCTGGCGGATACGCTCCTCATCGCCTTTCATCGCGAATGCGGTGACGGCAATGACCGGGATGACATGGAGGTCGTCGTCCTCCTTCAGCCATTTGGTCACTTCCAGCCCCGACACTTCGGGCAGCTGGATGTCCATCAAAATGAGGTCCGGCTTGTGCAGTCGCGCCAGATCCAGCGCTTCCAGACCGTTGCGCGTGCGTACCGTCTCGTAACCGCTCGCTTCAATGAGGTCGCGAAAGAGCTTCATGTTGAGCTCGTTGTCCTCGACGATCATGACCTTCTTAGGCATCAAATTCCCGTCCCGGCCTGCCTTCCGCTCGAAGGATGCCGCCATGCGCCCTCGCCGGTACGCACCAAACCCTGCTCAACTCTACCGCGAGATAATTGACGAAACGGAAACCGGCTGCCGGAAAAGCTTCGGATTTCACCGCGAACTCCGCATTGCAGAGACAGATGGCTTGCCGCAGGCGACGCTTGCGATTACTGCCAAAAACAGACTCATTCAACCCACAAGAAGGTAGTGATGGCAAACCCAGGGTCAATGCGCGAGGAAGCGGAAACCATTGCCGTGAAGGCATTGGGCTTCGTCGCCGCCGATCCGGAACTTCTGCCCCGCTTCCTGGCGATCACCGGCATCGAGGCGCATTCGATCCGCCAGGCCGCCGGCGAGCCGGGATTCCTGGCCGGCGTGCTGCAATTCATCCTCGCCCACGAGCCGACGCTCATGCGGTTCGCGGCGGAAACCGGCACGCCGCCGGCTTCCGTCGGCAAGGCGCTGCGGGCGCTGCCGCTGGGCGACGACGACCATGAGCATTCGATATAAGCGACGATCGGATCGCGAAAACGCCTACGGCGTCGCTTCTTCTTCGCCGTCGTCGCCTTCATCATTCCCAACCGGATCGGCCGGCTTCACCATGACACCATTGACGGTGACCGAACCGTCCGGCTTGCCGTTGACGACCCATTCGATGCGGCCGTCCGGCAGCGTCTTGCCGAATCCCTTGATCGCAAGCGCCACCGGCACATATTGCGCGGCTTCCGGCTCCGACTTCGCTGCCGCCTGCAGGCTTTCCACGATCCTGTCATAGCCTGCGATATCGATGGTCACATTGGCCTCCGGCTTCATGCCGGCGAACGTCATCTCGCCTTCCATCGCGATTTCCATATCGCCGTTTTTCACCGTGCTGTGGCCGATGACAAATTTCGGCATCTTGGCCATGAAATCAGCGGTCAAGGTATCGCCGAAGTCGGCCGGCAGCGGTGGATTCTTGTTCAGATCAAAGGCTTCGATCGCCTTCTTCGCCATGCTGTCGAGATCGATATTGGCGCCGCCGAAACTCAGATTGACATCGGTCGGCAGCAGCGCCGTGCTCCAGGCGGGCGCGAGATTGTTAGGGATCTTCAGTCCCGCGGCCCTGATCGAGTAGTTGATTGCTCCGTTCTGGGCGATGCCGTCGGTCCCGAAGCCTGTGTCCAGCTCAGTCGCCCCGAAAAGCCCGACCGGGCTTTCGACGGTGAGATCCTTGAACCCGTAGGTTCCGTCGATCCGCTCCCACAGAGGCAGCGCGGCGAGCAGGAGCGATTTGAGCTGCGCCTGGTTGGCCTTCAGTCTGGCCTCGTCTTCATTGGCGACGGCAAATGCCAGCAGATCGAGAAGCGGCCTGGTCCGCACGCCTTTGCCGGTCGCGTTCACCGACAGGTTTGGCGATTTGATCGTGAGCGGGAATTTCAGCCCGCTCTTGGGATCGTCAAAGTCGAGCGCTTCGGCGAAATCGGCGAGCGTCTGCGTCGCGGTGAAATCGACGCCGCCATTCGCAGCTTTGCTTGCGTTCATGGTGGCCGTACCGGCGCCGGTGCTCACCTTGGCGCGCTGCACGGCGTCCCGGGAATTCATCGTCATCCCGGCTATCGACTGTGTGGCGCTGGTGAAAGCCGCCAGTTCGGGATCGTAGACGCCGGAAAACTTGCCGTCTGTAATCGAGAACTGCATGCTTTGCGGGCCCTCTGGCCCCTTGAACTCGAAGGACCCGCTTTGCGACACGTCCGCCGAGACGCTCCATGTCCCGTTGCTGCCTGGCTTGACGAGCAATGCGTAGGGGCTGAAGTCGAACTTGAAGGAATTCTGCGCCGCCAGCAGGTCCACGACAGGTTTGAAATCGACGGCGAGTTTGTAGGCGTCGCCTTCCACCGAAACCTTCAGGAAACCGCTGTCGATCGCCTTGCTGCCGAAATAGCGGGACAGATTTTCGGAGAGCTGCTTGGCACCCTCGCCGTCGACGGTCTGGCCGAAGGCAGGCGCGCTGAGCGCGAGGACAAAGACGGCCGGCAGAACACGATTCACGCAGAATCTCCGTTGCTGTTTCTGTGGTAAAAACTCCAGCCGCAACCGTAATCGGAAACCGTCGGGGTG
The DNA here is from genome assembly GCF_055811475.1 of Mesorhizobium sp. WSM4829. Classification (NCBI taxonomy): domain Bacteria; kingdom Pseudomonadati; phylum Pseudomonadota; class Alphaproteobacteria; order Hyphomicrobiales; family Phyllobacteriaceae; genus Mesorhizobium; species Mesorhizobium sp. WSM4829. The sequence continues at coordinate 25,482 of NZ_JBVVQJ010000008.1, forward strand.
CAATCCCCTCGTTGGGGCTGGAAGCCGGTCTATAACCAGCCTTCGCCCTCCGCGCTATCCTCCGGCATCGACAGTGGAGCTTCAGGTCGCCTTCTTCGACGTGACGAGGCAAGCGGCACTGGCATTGAGCAGGCCCCAGCCGAAGACGTCGTCCTTGCCCGGCGCGCCGAGATCTTCCGCCGACTTGCCGAGCGCGTCTTGAATGTCGGCTGCGGTGGCGTTGCCGTTTGCAGATTTCATCAAGGCAGCGGCTGCGGTGACGAAGGGCGCCGCGAAGGAGGTGCCGGTCTTCGGCCGTGCGCCGCTGACCGACGCGGCCGTCCACACTTGGACGCCGGGAGCGGCCAGATCGATATGCTCGCCGCGGCCGGCGCGCCTGTAGGGGCGTTTCATGCGGTCGACCGCCGTCACCGCGATCACTTCAGCATAGGCCGCCGGATAGGCAGGCCCGGCTTTTGGGCCGCCATTGCCGGCGGCGGCGACGATCACCATGCCGCGTTCGGAGAGTCTTCGGACAACCTGCTCGAGAAGCGCATTCGCAGGACCCGACAGGCTCATATTCGTCACCTGCACGCCGCGCGCCGAAAGAAGATCGAGCGCGCGAAGCAGATCGTAGGCGTCCGAGCGGTCATCCTGGCGATCGCCCCGATGAAACGCATCGACCGCGATGAGCCTGGCATGCGGCAGCAGGCCGGGAGTACGGCTGTCGGCGCCGCCGACAAGCAGGGCCGCGACGGCGGTGCCGTGCTGGCGGCCGGACTCGGGAACGCCGTCGTCCGACAGGCGAAGAACTTCGACCCGGCCTTTCGAGAAGGCGTCATGCGCAGGATTGATCGCGGTGTCGATAAGGCCGATCGTGACATTGCCACCGCAGCCGGCTGGCAGTCCGCTACCGGCCGGCCAGCCGATCAGGCCCGCGGCGGCACAGTGCGGCCCGGCACATTCAGCTTCCTGTCCGGGCCGGTAGTAATGCACGAAATCTGCCGTCGACTGCGGAGCGGCATCGATGACAAGATCGCGCGCAGCCTCCAGCGGCATGTTGGGTGGAATGCGCAGCCGAACCAGCTCCGATCCAAGAAGCTGAATGTCGGCACGGTCCAGTACGGTGAAGCCGGTTGCCTGAAGCCGACCGATCTCAGCCGAACTCAGCCCGGTCGCCACGATCTGGTCCGGCGCCCGAGACGGCAAAGGGACGGCTGGCCGTTGCACACGCCTGCCGCTGCGCCTTGGCGGGCGCGGACGAAACCGATCCGTCAGCGCGCGAAACAGGTTCGGTCCGGTCGATCGGCCCGACGACGTTCTCGATCCACCAGACGAAGCGCCGGACTGACCGCCGTCATCACCACCGCCATCGTCGCCACCATCGTCACCGCCACCGTCGTGATCGGCCAACGCTGATCTTGGTCCGAACTCGCCGAGCGCCAGCTGGCCGCCCGGCGCCTGAGGATCGACGAGCAATGCGACGGCGACCCAGAAAAGCAGCAGGGCTTTTGGTCTCAACCAGGAGGTGGCGCGCATGGTCTCCCTCACATTTCCGGCCGTCGCCGATTATCAACATCGCAAGGCTAGCGGAGCTGTCCGGCAATAAGCTAGCCTTGCGAGGAACGGGCGCGGGGCCGCTTTATTCCAGAACCTGGAGCAACATGCCGGAAAAAGCCGACCGCGTCCAAGATCAGCTTGTCGCTTTTCTGCCGAATCTGCGCCGGTTCGCGATTGCGCTGTGCCGGTCCCGCGACATCGCGGACGATCTTGTCCAGCGTGCCTGCGAACGGGCGCTCGCCAACGAGCAGCGTTTCGAGCCAGGGACGCGCTTCGACGCGTGGATGTTCAAGATCCTGAGAAATCTGTGGATCGACGACATCCGCAAGCGCAAGGTCGCCGGCCCGCAGGACGATATCGACGGGCGCCATGACATCGCCGGCGTTTCCGGTGAGCGCGAGATGGAGGCGCGGCTGGCGCTGAACAGCGTGGCGCAAGCCATAGGCGATCTCGCCGCCGACCAGCGCGACGTGCTGCTTCTGGTCTGTGTCGAAGAGCTTTCCTACAAGGAGGCCGCGGAAGTCCTTGCCGTGCCGATCGGGACGGTGATGAGCAGGCTGGCCCGAGCGAGGAGGAATCTGGCGGAGGCGACTGGAATATCTTCGGCGCCCACCCGTTCTCCGGTCACAAAAGGGGCTGCAAAATGACCGAAGAGACTTTTTCGGACGAAATCCTGATGCGGTTCGCCGACGGTGAGCTTGATCCGGACATGGTCGCCAGGATCGAGCAGGCGATGGAAACGGACGACCGTCTGGTGGCCAGGATTGCTGTGTTCATCGAAACCAGAGCGCAGGCGCAGGCCGCGCTGAAGCCGCTGCTCGACGAGCCGGTTCCCGAAAAACTTGTCGCGGCCGTCGAGCAGATGATCGAGGCCAGGCGTGCCGGCGAGAAAGCGGCGACGGCATCGATACTGCCCTTCGGCAACAGGCGCTTGGCAGGGCCTTCTTCGAGGTCTCGATGGATGCTGCCAATTGCCGCCTCTCTCGCGGCGGCAATTGGCGGCGGGCTCGCCGGCTATTGGGCAGCAGGCAGCAACGAACGCACGCAGGGCGGCTTGTGGGTTGCCGGCGTCATCAGGCCGGGCCTGGCCCAGGCCCTTGAAACGGTCGAGTCCGGCAAGGAGATCAAGCTCGCCGGGATCAGCGACCGGTTCCGGGCCATCGCTACGTTCCGTAACGATTCGCAGGATTTGTGCCGCGAGTTCGAGGTTGACTCGCAGGACCGCTCCACGGTGATGTCGGTCGCCTGCCGTTCCGGCGACGAATGGCGCGTCAGCTTCGCGGTCGTGGCGCCGGGCGACGCCGGAGGCTATGCCCCGGCCTCGTCGACCGAAGCCCTCGACGCCTATCTTTCGGCGATCGAAGCAGGCGCTCCGATGTCAGCCGAGGAGGAAGTCAAGGCGCTGGACGAGATCCGTCAGAAGGACCGGAAGTGAAACTGCGACGGCCCGGCCCGCTCTGACCCGGCTTGCTCTGGCCCGGCTTGCCCTGAAATGGAATCCAACTTTCTTTGAATGGAATAAAGCCGGCGATCGCCCGTTACTCCGCCGGGCCGCAACTGCCGGTCCAGTCTGAAACAAGGAGTAACTACAATGACAAGACACTGGAAGCTCAAGTCAACACTGGTCGCAGGAATGGCAGCGCTCGCAAGCACCACGGCGCAGGCGAAGGAGTCTCCCGCGGGGGCGCCGGAAACCGAGCGTCCGCCGGCGGCAATGTCCAGCCAAAGCGACGGTTCCTTCATCGTCGCTGGCAACAGCTCTTCAAATTCGAGCTCCAATTCGTCGTCCAACGGTTCGTCGAATTCCAGCTCTAATTCGTCGAGCAATTCGAATTCGAACTCGTCTTCGAACTCCAGCTCCAATTCCTCGAGCAACTCGAATTCGAACTCATCGTCGAACAGTTCCTCCAACTCGAACTCGAACGGTTCGGATCGCGGCTGGTCGCGCAACTGGCGGCGTTGACATCGGCCGGACGATAGAGCGCGCAATCCACCGAGAAACGGGGGCCAGTTGGCCCCCGTTTCGCATTCGCTGGCGATTGGCGCAGAACCTGTGATGGCGGAGCGAGGCGCCCCCCTCTGTCCTGCCGGACATCTCCCCCACTTTGGGGGGAGATTGGCTTGTCCCCTCGGCTTTCGCCAATTTTCAACGTTGAAAAAAGGGCGCCGTCGTCGAAGCTGCCGATCTCCCCCCTTGTGGGGGAGATGTCCGGCAGGACAGAGGGGGGCGCGAAGGATCGCTACAGATCAGCATTAGGGGTCTGCGCCGCGTCGCTTCGCGCCGCTGGCAACCCATGCGAAACGGGGCCTAGCGGCCCCGTTTCGCATTGTTCTCCGGGAAAAGTCTAGCGGGCCGCGCGGGCCCATTTGCGATACCAGCCTTCGCTGGCAATCGTGTTGCGGTAGACCGCTTCGCGCTCGGTCGCCTCGGCTCCGGTCTCCGCCTGGATCTCGGCCTTGAGCGCCGCATCTTCGCGGCGAAACGGTATGACCTGGACCAGCGGCGTTCCCTTTTCGATGACGTAGAGGCCATCCGGCGCCGTCGCAAAGAACGGAAAATGGATGTGGGCTGCGTAGGTGTCGGTATCGACGATGCCGGCGACGCATTCAAAAGGCTGAGCCGGCCGATTGAGCGGCGGCAGGAACAGGCAACTCCAGCCCGGCGGGGTACGGATCGACCAGTAATTGTGAAACTTGCATGGCGGTGCCGGTTCCTTCGGATTGCCGGCGACCTGATGCGCGCCATGATTGCTCACCATCACCCTGTCGAACTCCCAGCCGGCATCGACGGCGCTGCCGCCATCCTTGATCTCAAGGCGGACGGTCGCCGCGAGCGGCAGGATCCAGCCGGTTGTCATCGCGTCGAGAAACGGCATGCAGCGCTTGACGGTCAGGCCATTGTTGGTGGCCGAGGCTTGCTGCGCATCGACCGGCGGCAGTTTGCGGAACCAGTCCGGCAGGACCGTCTTGGCCGCCACTGGCGGCGCGATGACGCCATGATCTTCCGGCCGACAGGCAAACCGGATCGAGCGAGAGGTCTTCTGAGAAGTCTGGGAAAAATGAAACATCGATGGCCTCCATGGAAAAATCCGAGGAGGAACGGGCCGCAGCCGGATTTATTCCCGGATGGGCGTCTGATATGCAAACCGACGACGATAGTTCGGCCACCGCGGCGCGCACAGCAGCGTTGGCTAAAGCACCAATCGCATCAGCGGCCGGCCCGCCTTGCGCTCGACCAGCCTCTCGAAGCCGGCTTTCTCGAAGACCCGCGACGAGCCGACGAACAGCCCGATCGAACGCGAATCTCTCGACAGGTCGATCGGACATGCCTCGACCAGCCGCGCGCCATTCTGGCGAGCAAATTCGATCCCGCCTTCGACCAGCCGGTGCGTCACGCCCCTGCCGCGCGCCTTGACGCGGATGAAGAAGCAGGAAATCGCCCAGACGCCCGGATCGGTGGCGTCGGCGGGATCGACCGGCGCCGACCCCCTGCCCTTGTTGTTCCATTCGGGCACGTCGGCGCGCGGGCCGATCTGCATCCAGCCGACCGCCTTGCCATCCTCGAACGCCAGCACGCCCGGTGGCGGCCCGGCCTCGATCCGCGCCTTGATGTGGTCCTTGTTGCGTTCCCGGTTGCTGGCGCGGCGCGCGGCCGGCGACAGCCGGAAATGCGTGCACCAACAGCCGTAGCAGGCACCCTGCTTACCGAAAAGATCTTCAAAATCCGCCCAAAGCTCGGGCACCAGCGGCGCTATGGTCGTATTCACGAACTCTCTCCCGGCCCACCGCCTTGTCGTGGCGTCCGTCCTGACGTACCATTGCTTTTGTTCTCTTTATGTTCGCAGCGATGGCGGTTCCTGTCAACAATCCCGATCACGGTTTTTGCCGCGACTGCCTGACCTTTCAGCGCGGTGAGGCACGGCGCTGTGAGCGCTGCGGCAGTCCACGGCTGGCCCGCCATCCGGAGCTCTACCGGCTGCATCTCGCCCACATCGACTGCGACGCGTTTTATGCGGCGGTCGAAAAGCGCGACAACCCGGCGCTGAAGGACCGGCCGTTGATCATCGGCGGCGGCAAGCGCGGCGTCGTCTCCACCGCTTGCTACATCGCCCGCGTCCACGGGGTCCGCTCGGCGATGCCGATGTTCAAGGCGCTCGAAGCCTGTCCGGAAGCGGTCGTCATCCCGCCGGACATGGAAAAATATGGGCGCGTCGGCCGCGAGGTGCGCGCCATGATGCAGGCGCTGACGCCGCTGGTCGAGCCGATCTCCATCGACGAAGCGTTTCTGGACCTTGCCGGCACCGAGCGCCTGCATGGCTTGCCGCCGGCGGTGGTGCTGGCACGCTTCGCGCTCGAGGTGGAGAAGGAGATCGGCATCACCGTTTCATCAGGCCTTTCCTACTGCAAGTTCCTGGCCAAGGTGGCGTCGGACTTTCGCAAGCCGCGCGGCTTTTCGGTGATCGGCCAAGCCGAGGCGACCGGCTTTCTGGCCGAGCAGCCGGTGACGCTGATCTGGGGTGTGGGAAAAGCCTTCGCCGCCACGCTTGAGCGCGACGGCATCCGCACTATCGGCCAGTTGCAGCGCATGGAGCGCGGTGACCTGATGCGCCGCTACGGCGTGATGGGCGACCGGCTGTACTATCTTTCACGCGGCGAGGACGACCGCCGCGTTCACCCCGACCAGGATGCGAAAAGCGTCTCGGCAGAGACCACTTTCGACACCGACATCGCCTCCCCCGAGCAACTGGTTTCGGTGCTGAGAGCGCTGTCGGAAAAAGTCTCGGGGCGGCTGAAGAAGTCCGGCATTGCCGGGCGCACCGTCGTGCTGAAGCTGAAGACGCAGGATTTCAAGACCCGCACGCGCAACCGGCAGCTCGGCGACCCGACACGGCTGGCCGACCGCATATTCTCGACCGGGCTCGAGTTGCTGCGCAAGGAGGCGGACGGCACCAGATACCGGCTGCTCGGCATCGGCGTCAGCGACCTCTCGAATGACGAAAAGGCCGATCCGCCCGACCTGGTCGATATCCAGTCACGCAAGCGTGCCATGGCCGAAGGCGCCATCGACAGGTTGCGCGACAAGTTCGGCCGCAAGGCGGTGGAGACCGGCTACACCTTCGGCAAGGGCCGCAACGCCCACCCGCCAGAGCCGATCGAGGATTAGTTTAAGCATGACCCCGAACCGAATGTCCGCGCAAGCGAAAAGCGGATCCAGTTCTCGGAAAGATCACGCTCAAACAAGACAAGGTAAAGCGGGCCGCTTCAGGTGCGTCGCAAATCGATCCGGCTGGTCATCACGCGCTCGCCGGTTTTCGGGTCGACGTCGATAACGGTCAGCCGCATGCCGTCCTCGCCGTTCTTCTCGACGGTCATTTGCGCCGTGCGATCGCCGTTGACCTCCTTCGCCCAGCGGATGCCGAGATTGATCGCATTGCCCGAGCGCCTGCCGCTGAGCTGCGCCGGCCCGGTGCGGGATCCGACATAGGTGCCGGTGTACTTCGTCCCGCTGGACTTCAGGTCGGCACTGATGGCGCGCGTCACCACGACGAGACCGCGGCAGGTGCCGTCCAGCGACAGTGAACTCGATGTCGCGTCGGAATTGAAGCGGCAGGAGACGTTCACCGTCGGCGCCTCGGTGGTTACCTTGACGGTGCCCTTGCCGGCAAAATTCCCCTCGAACGAGCGAAGAAAATCGGCCTCATCGGCATGAGCCGCGCCGGCGGCAGCCGCCAGGCAGCCGGCAAGTGCAAATCGTGCACATGATTTCATTGGATCTCTCCCCTTGATCTGGCTGTTGGACCAACGCTCGCCGTGACGGCAGGTTCCGCCCTCAACATGACCGTTTTGCAACGTGCCGCTCTGGCCCAGCCGAATGCGTCGACTAGCGGTTGCGGTGAAAGTCCCGACTTGCGACATAGCGCGCATGGCACCCTCGCCCTCGATCCCCAAGGCCGCGTTCTGGATGGCGCTGTCGATCGCATCGTTTCTGACGATGTCGGTCGCCGGCCGCGCCACGACCGCCGAGCTCAACGTCTTCCAGGTGCTGGAGCTGCGCTCGGTGATCGGCCTGTTCATCCTCCTGCCGCTGGTGATGATGTCAGGCGGTTTTGCGGCAATGCGCAGCAAACGCCCCGCCGCCCATATCGCCCGAAACGTCGTCCATTTTGTCGGCCAGGCGGCATGGCTCTACGCCTTGACATTGATCCCGCTGGCCGTGCTGATCTCCATCGAATTCACGACGCCGATCTGGACGGCCATTCTGGCGGTCGGCTTTCTTGGTGAAAGACTAAGCCGGCCCAGACTTGCAGCGATCGTGCTCGGGCTGATCGGTGTGCTGATCATCGTCCGTCCGGGCGTCGGCTCGGTCGATCCGGGACATGTTGTCGTGCTGGGTGCCGCGGTCTGCTTCGGCATATCCGTGGTCCTGGTCAAATCGTTGACGCGGACGGACAGCGTCGTGTCCATCATCTTCTGGATGCTGGTCATCCAGTCGGTGCTCGGGCTGATCCCGGCGCTCTACGAATGGCGCAACCCGCCGCTCGAACTGTGGCCGTGGATCCTGCTGATCGCCTTCACCGGCATGTCGTCGCATTTCTGCATGGCGCGTGCACTCGCCTATGCCGACGCCACCGTCATCTCGCCGATGGACTTTTTGCGCGTGCCGCTGTCGGCGCTGATCGGCTGGCTGCTGTATCAGGAGCAGATCGACGCCTTCACCGCCGGGGGCGCCTTGCTGATCCTGCTGAGCAATCTGCTTAATCTGCAGAAAAAGGCGACCAAACCAGCGGAAGTGGCAGCGTCTTAGCATTTTGCAGCCAAACGTCTTCGTTTGGCGTCCGACAAAATGCGTCAAAGCAAAGAGCTACCGCGCGGTTTTGTTTCCACAAAACCGCGCTTAGCCTCGCATTTCAGTCGCCTTCGTCGGGTATGTTGAGGAGATGCCCGCAGGCCTTGCAGTGGACGGCGTCGGCTTCATGCCGCTGAAGGCCACATTGCGGGCACGGGAAGAAGACCTTGTTGGGACGGAAGAGCGCCTGTGCCAGCCTGACGAACAGCGATATGCCGATGATCATGGTAACGATGGCGGTGAGCTTGCCGGCTATCCCCGGCAGGACGATGTCGCCGAAGCCGGTCGTGGTCACCGTGGCGACGGTGAAATACAGCGCATCGACATAGCCTTCGAGGCCGGCCCCGGTGCGGAAGAAGAAGGTGTAGACGAAACCGGTGACGACAAACAGGAATGTCAGGAGATTGATGACTGCGTGGCTCGCCTCGCGCCATTTTTTGAGGCCGCGCATCTCGAAAAACCGCCACAGCGCGCCGCTGCGCGACAGCGACCACAGCCGCAATATGCGCAGAAAACCCAGATTGGCCAGCGCCGAAGGCATCAGCAGCGTCAGCAGGATGAAGCCGTCGACCCACGACGTCGGCTGCTTCATCAGGCGCAGCATGTTGTTTGACGCCAGCAGCCGGGCAATCATGTCGGCGGCGACAAGCGCTGCCACTGAATAATCGAGCCACAGGAACGAGGACGATTCCTGGATCACCGGTGTGGCGATGAAGAAGGCGATGATGGCAAGGTCGATGATTACAGCCGCCAGCTGAAACCGGAAAGCCGCAGGCGTGCGCCCGTGATAGAGTTTGCGCAATGTGTCGCGCAGCCGCGCCAAGGCTGAAAAATCCTGCACTCCGTCCCTTTTCGGCGCCTTCATGACAATTGCGATAACGCTCGCTGCGACAGCCGTCCAGTGGGCAGAGCAGAGGCAAGCCGCTGCGGCTTGAGAACATCCGCAGCGTTCCAGGCCCGGAAAGCAATCAGACCGGTTCCGCCTCGATAATGCTGATACGAGGTCCGGCTTCAACGATATTGGCGACCCGAAAATCCGACGCCGCAAGCAGCAACCTGAATTCTTCCGCCGTGCGCTCCTGCCCGCCCGGCATGACCAGCATGTTCAGATCGCCGAATTTTGCGACGGCGCCTTCATTGGGCGGCGCCAGAATGCTCTCGAGCACCAGCAGTTTGCCTTCCGGGCGAATCGCCCGGCGGCAGGTTTTCAGGATCCGGATGTTTGTGTCGTCGTCCCAGTCATGCAAGATCCATTTAAGCACAATCGCATCGGCTCCTTCGGGCACCGAGACGAAGAAATCGCCGGCGACGATGTCGCAGCGATCAGCCACAGCCGCAGCGTCAAAGACCGGGCCGGCCTTCGCCACGACCTGCGGCTGATCGAATAGAATGCCGCGCTGGCCGGGATTGCGGCGGAGGATTTCGGCAAGCAGCGCGCCCTGCCCGCCGCCTACATCCATAACGACAGAGAACCGCCGGAAGTCATAGGCCGCGAGCACCGCAGCGGCGACGCCACGCGACATCGCCGTCATCGCCCGGTCGAAAACGACGGACTCTTCCGGATGCTCCGCCCGGTATTCCCAAACGCCCTTGCCATAAGCATGGCGAAAGGCGTTTTCGCCGGTGCTGACACTGTGCAGCAGATCGCTCCATGCCTGACGGAAATACGGCCGTCCGGCCAGAATTGCCCACGACGCGACCGAATGCTGAACGTCGGATCGCAACGCGCCGCCAACCGGGGTCAGCGAGAAGGATCGGTCTTCCGCTTCATGGAACACGCCGACCGACGCAAGGGCGCGCAGCAGCCGGTAGAGCGCCTGCGGATGGGTATTGGTCAGCACGGCCAGTTCGCCGCTGGTGCGTTTTCCGTCCTTGAGATGGTCTGCAATGCCCAGCGTGGCGGCGACGCATATCGCCTGAGATACCTGGAAGCCATTGACCATTTTCTGGAGTTCGGCAGCGGCATCCCGCTCATCCATGACGCGCTCCCCCCGGGCCGCCGAAAGACCCAGGCCGCCGAGCCCACAATACCAGCGGCATCGTCACCGGGCAATGCGACCTGGCGGAATACGGTCGTTAGCTCACACCAACTCCACCTCCACCACGCCCGGCACCGCCCGCATGGCCGAGGCGATCTGTGGCGAGACGCGGTAACGGTTGGGCAGTTCGATCTCGACCTCGCCCTGCGCCTCGTCCTTGATGACGATAATGCTCACCAGGCTGTCGCCGCGCTGGGTAAGCTGCGATTGAATCGCCGACGCCGGCCGGTCATCCCTGACAAAGATGCGCAAGGCTTTTTGGATGCGGCTTGCCTCGTCCTCCAGCGACTGCACCGTCTGGATGCGCAGATTGACGCCTTCGGGCCTGTCCTCGGCCGAAACTGTGACCACCACCGAACGGCCGGGCTCGAGCAGGTCGCGATATTGCGCCAGACCTTCGGAAAACAGCACTGCTTCATACTGGCCCGACGTGTCGGAGAACTGCACGACGCCCATCTTGTTGCCGGTGCGCGTCTTGCGCTCCTGCTTGGTGGTGACGGTGCCGGCAAGCCGCCCGGCGGCAGCGCCGCGTTTGACGGCGCCCGAGAACTCGGCCCAGGTCTGCACCCGCATCTTCTGCAGCGCCGCCTTGTATTCGTCCAGCGGGTGCGCCGAGAGATAGAAGCCGACCACCTGGAATTCACGGTGCAGGCGGTCGGCGGCAAGCCACGGGTCGGTCGCCGGCAGGTTGAGCGCCTGCGACTGCGCCCCGAGCGAGGCGCCGAAAATGTCGTGCTGGCCCGACATTGCATTCTGCTGCGCAAGCGACGCCAGCCCCATCATCCGCTCGACGCCCGCCATCATCGCGGCGCGGTCGTGACCGAAGCAGTCGAGCGCACCGGCCATGATCAGGCTTTCGAAGACGCGCTTGCCGACGATCTTCGGGTCGACCCTTTCGCAAAAATCGGCGAGGTTCTTGAACGGTTTTTCGCCGCGCATGGCGACGATATGCTCGACCGCCGCGTCGCCGACGCCCTTGAGCGCGGCCAGCGAATAGAAGATCCGGTTCTCGGCGACTTCGAAGGCGCGGAAGCTTGATATCACCGACGGCGCCACGACATCGATGCCGAGGCGCAGCGCATCCTGGCGGAAATCGGCGAGTTTATCGGTGTTGCCCATGTCGAGCGTCATCGACGCGGCCAGGAATTCGACCGGGTAGTGCGCTTTCAGATAGGCCGTCTGGTAGGAGACGACCGCATAGGCGGCGGCATGCGACTTGTTGAAACCATAGTCGGCGAACTTTGCCAGCAGGTCGAAGATGAAGTCGGCTTGCGGCTTGCCGACGCCGCGCTCGATCGCGCCCGAGACGAAGCGCTCGCGCTGCTTGTCCATTTCGGCACGGATCTTCTTGCCCATGGCGCGGCGCAGCAGGTCGGCTTCGCCCAGCGAATAGCCGGCAAGCTCCTGCGCGATCTGCATCACCTGTTCCTGGTAGACGATGACGCCTTGCGTCTCCTTCACCAGATGGTCGATCTTCGGATGGATCGATGCCATCTCCTCCTCGCCGTGCTTTCTGGCGTTGTAGGTCGGGATGTTCTCCATCGGGCCCGGCCGGTAAAGCGCGACCAGCGCAATGATGTCCTCGATGCAGTCGGGCCGCATGCCGATCAGCGCCTTGCGCATGCCGGCACTTTCCACCTGGAACACGCCGACCACTTCGCCGCGTGACAGCATGGCATAGGTGTCGGGGTCGTCGAGCGGAATGTGGGCAAGATCGATCTCGATGCCGCGGCGGCGGATCAGCTTGACCGCGGTCTCCAGCACCGTCAGCGTCTTCAGGCCGAGGAAGTCGAACTTCACCAGGCCGGCCTGCTCGACATACTTCATGTTGAACTGGGTGACCGGCATGTCCGAGCGCGGATCGCGGTACATCGGCACCAGCTCCCACAGCGGCCGGTCGCCGATGACGATGCCGGCGGCATGCGTCGAGGCGTGGCGGTAGAGCCCTTCCAGCTTCTGCGCCATGTCGAGCAGCGTCTGCACGATCGGCTCGCGCTCCGCCTCCTCGGCGAAGCGCGGCTCGTTGGCGATGGCGTCGGCGAGCTTGACGGGATTGGCCGGGTTCGACGGCACCATTTTGCTGAGCTTGTCGACCTGGCCATAGGGCATCTGCAGCACGCGGCCGACATCGCGCAGCACCGCGCGGGCCTGCAGCGTGCCGAAGGTGATGATCTGGCCGACCTGGTCGCGTCCGTATTTCTGCTGGACGTAGCGGATGACCTCCTCGCGCCGGTCCTGGCAGAAATCGATGTCGAAGTCGGGCATCGACACGCGGTCGGGATTGAGGAAGCGCTCGAACAGCAGCGAGAAGCGCAGCGGGTCGATGTCGGTGATGGTCGTCGAATATGCGACCAGCGAGCCGGCGCCCGAGCCGCGCCCCGGCCCGACCGGAATGCCCTGCGCCTTCGCCCATTTGATGAAGTCGGCGACGATCAGGAAGTAGCCGGGGAATTTCATCTTCTCGATAATGCCGAGCTCGAATTCCAGCCGTTCGCGATATTGCTCGACCGTATAGCCAGGGGCCAGGCCGTGCGCGGCGAGCCGCGCCTCCAGCCCTTCATGCGCCTGCCTGGAAAGCTCCTGCGCCTCCGCCTTCACCGCCGCGTCGGCGTCGGCGACATCGCCGCCGGCAAAGCGCGGCAGGATCGGGTTGCGGGTCTTGGGATAGTAGGAGCAGCGCAGCGCGATCTCGACGGTGTTGTCGATCGCCTCCGGCAGATCGGCGAACAGCCTCGCCATCTCGGCCTGGCTTCTCAGAAAATTGTCGGGCGACAGCCGCCGGCGATTGTCGACGGCGACGACCGACCCTTCGGCGATGGCGATCAGCGCATCATGCGCCTCATAGTCGTCGCGCGAGGAGAAAAACGCCTCGTTGGTGGCAACCAGCGGCAAGTCATTGATATAGGCGAGGTCGACTGACGATTTCTCGATGGCCCGGTCATAGCCGGAAACCCGTTCCAGCTCGACATAGAGCCGGTCGCCGAACAGCGCCTTGAGCGCTAGAAGCCGCGTCTCGGCGAGGTCGCGGCGGTCCTCTTTCAGCGCGTTGCCGATCGGGCCGCGCGGGCCGCCGCTGAGACAGATCAGGCCGTCGCAATGGCCTTGCAGCATGTCGGTCGTCAGATGCACGGCCTCGCCGGGCGGCGTTTCCAGATAGACCCGGCTGACCAGCCTGACCAGATTGCTGTAGCCGGCCTCGGTCGCCGCGATCAAAACCACCGGCCGCATCTCCGGACCTTGCCGCCTGCGGTCGCGCTGGCTGTCGCTGGCTTCACCGGAAAAAGCGAGAGCGGTCTGGCAGCCGATGATCGGCTGGATGCCCTCCTTCACCGCCTTTTGCGCAAATTCGAGCGCGCCGAACAGATTGTTGGTGTCGGTGACGGCAATGGCCGGGGCGTCATCTTTGACCGCATGGCCGACAACCGTGCCGAGCTGCAAGGCGCCTTCGAGCAGCGAATAGGCCGAATGCACGCGCAGATGAATGAACGGCCGCGCCGGCGCTTCCGGCCGCGACGCCTTCACAAAGGCCTCGCGCCGCAACGGATCGCGGGGAAGTGTCTCATTCGCCATTTTTTTATCGCCGTTTGAGAGGACTCAGTCGATGAGGATGTATTGTCCGGCACCGGACGATGCGAGTCCAGCAATTGAGGAAGTTGCGAGCTCGCGATCAGTGCTAATGACGGTGCAGGGCAGATCGCTTCGGGTCTCCGCTGCTCATCGCCACGGCAGGCGCCGTCGACGAAGCTGCCAATCTCCCCCGCAAGGGGGGAGATTGGCCGTCATCGCGGCTTTCACCAATCTCCAAACTCCCAGACCGGCGTCGAGCATGATTTTTCAGCCTCACGCAAATTCCATGATCACCGCGTCGACGGCAAGACTGTCGCCCGGTTTTGCCTTGAGTTTCGACACGGTGAGATCGCGCTCGGCGCGCAGCACGTTTTCCATCTTCATCGCCTCGACGACCGCCAGCGTCTCGCCGGCCTTGACCTCCTGCCCTTCGGCAACGGCGATCGACACGACAAGGCCGGGCATCGGGCAGAGCAGCATCTTCGACGTATCCGGCGCCACTTTTTCCGGCATCAGCCTTTCGAGTTCGGCGGTGCGCGGCAGCATGGCGCGGGCGCTCACCGACATGCCTTTCCAGGCGACGCGAAGCCCGTTCAGCACCGGCCTGACCTGCGCAGCGATCCTTCGGCCGCCGACCGTGCCGCGCCAGACGAGATCGCCCGGACGCCAGTCGGAGGCTACCGTCAGCGCCTTGCCGCCGTCGATCGACAGACCGAACTCCATCGGAATGGAGATCATGCCTTCGAGCACCGAGGCTGAAAGATAGTCCTTGCCGATCTTGACCACCCAGTCGCGTTTCAGGACACCCGAATGCGGCGCCAGCCGCCCGCCGAGCCGGTCGAGCCGGTCGCGGCGCAGCAGTTCGACCGCGGCGGCGATCGCTGCGAGAACGGCCTTTTCCTCGCTATCAGGCACGATCGGCGCGAAACCGTCGGGATATTCCTCTGATATGAAGGCGGTCGATATCCGCCCTTCCCGCCAGCGCGGATGCTGCATAAGTGCTGCCAGAAACGGCATGTTGTGCTCGATGCCGTCGACGACAAAACTGTCGAGCGCTTCGGACATGGCGTCTATCGCTGCGAGCCGCGTCGGCGCCCAGGTGCACAGCTTGGCGACCATCGGGTCATAGAACATCGAGATTTCCGAACCCTCGGTAACCCCGGTATCGTTGCGGACGACGACGTCGCCGAACTGTCCCTCTTGCGGCGGCCGGTATCTCGTCAGCCGGCCGATCGACGGCAGGAAATTGCGATACGGGTCCTCGGCGTAGAGCCGGCTTTCCACCGCCCAGCCGTTCAGCTTGACGTCGCTTTGTTTGATGGCGAGCTTTTCGCCGGCTGCTATGCGGATCATCTGCTCGACCAGGTCAATGCCGGTGACGAGCTCGGTCACCGGGTGCTCGACCTGCAATCGTGTATTCATTTCAAGGAAATAGAAGTTCTTTTCACTATCTACGATGAACTCGACCGTGCCGGCGCTCTGGTAGTCGACCGCGCTGGCCAGCGCCACCGCCTGCTCGCCCATGGCTTTCCGGGTCCTGGCGTCGAGGAAAGGTGAAGGCGCCTCTTCGACGACCTTCTGGTTGCGGCGCTGGATCGAGCATTCGCGCTCGCCGAGATAAAGCGCATTGCCATGCGCGTCGGCCAGCACCTGGATCTCGATGTGGCGCGGATCGACCACGAACTTTTCGATGAAGACGCGGTCGTCACCGAACGAGCTTTTGGCCTCCGACCGCGCCCGGTCGAACCCGTCGCGCACCTCGGCCTTGCTCCAGGCGATGCGCATGCCCTTGCCGCCGCCGCCGGCCGAGGCCTTGATCATCACGGGATAGCCGATCTCGCCGGCTATTTTCTCGGCATGACCGGCATTCTCGATGACGCCGAGCCAGCCGGGCACCGTGCTGACCCTGGCTGCATTGGCGAATTTCTTCGATTCGATCTTGTCGCCCATCGCCCTGATCGCTCCGGGTTTCGGGCCGATGAAGACGATGCCTTCGTTCTCCAGCGCTTCACAGAAGGAGGCGCGTTCGGATAAAAACCCGTAGCCGGGGTGCACGGCTTCAGCACCCGTCGCCTTGCAGGCGGCAATGATCTTCTCCGGCACCAGATAGCTCTCAGACGCCGGGGAAGGCCCGATATGGACAGCCTCGTCAGCCATCTCGACATGCACGGCGTCACGATCGGCGTCCGAATAGACCGCGACGGTGGCGATGCCCATCTTGCGCGCCGTCTTGATGACGCGGCAGGCGATCTCGCCACGATTGGCGATCAGGATTTTTGTGAACATACGGGTTTTGTTCCCTCGGCTGCCTTTCTTTTATGGGCTTGGCCCGGCCGGTCAAGGCACGTAGGCGCATATCCGGGCGTAAGTCGCCTGGTGCCGACCAAAACCCGGCACCGAACTGTCAATTCGTCCCATAGTCCAGAACCTGCAGATACGCTAAAGCTCGCCTCGATTGCCGATTTGGCTTGAGAGGAGAGCCCCGATGAAAACCCGTGCCGCTGTCGCTGTCGCCGCCGGAAAGCCGCTGGAAATCCTGGAGGTCGACCTCGACGGCCCGCGAGCCGGCGAGGTGCTGGTCGAGATCAAGGCGACCGGCATCTGCCACACCGACGAGTTCACGCTGTCGGGCGCCGATCCCGAAGGCATTTTTCCGGCGATCCTCGGCCATGAGGGCGCCGGCATCGTCGTCGATGTCGGCAAGGGCGTCACCTCGGTCAAGAAGGGTGACCACGTCATCCCGCTCTACACGCCGGAATGCCGGCAATGCCCGTCCTGCCTGTCCAGAAAGACCAATCTGTGCACCGCGATCCGTGCCACGCAGGGGCAAGGGCTGATGCCGGACGGTTCGTCGCGCTTCTCGATCGGCAAGGACAAGATCTTCCACTATATGGGCTGCTCGACCTTCTCCAACTTCACCGTGCTGCCCGAGATTGCGGTGGCCAAGGTCAATCCCGACGCGCCCTTCGACAAGATCTGCTACATCGGCTGCGGCGTCACCACCGGCATCGGCGCGGTGATCAACACAGCCAAGGTCGAGATCGGCGCCACGGCCGCCGTCTTCGGCCTCGGCGGCATCGGCCTCAACGTCATCCAGGGGCTGCGCCTGGCCGGCGCCGACATGATCATCGGCGTCGACCTGAACAACGACAAGAAGGAATGGGGCGAGAAATTCGGCATGACGCATTTCGTCAATCCGAAGGAGATCGACGGCGATATCGTGCCCTATCTCGTCAACATGACAAAACGCGGCGCCGACCAGATCGGCGGCGCCGACTATACGTTCGACTGCACCGGCAGCACCAAGGTGATGCGCCAGGCCCTAGAAGCATCGCACCGCGGCTGGGGCAAGTCGGTGGTCATCGGCGTTGCCGGCGCCGGCCAGGAGATCTCGACGCGGCCGTTCCAGCTGGTCACCGGCCGCACCTGGATGGGCACCGCCTTCGGCGGAGCGCGCGGCCGCACCGACGTGCCGAAGATCGTCGACTGGTACATGGACGGCAAGATCGAGATCGACCCGATGATCACCCACACGCTGAAGCTGGAGGACATCAACAAGGGTTTTGACCTGATGCATGAGGGCAAGAGCATCAGGAGCGTGGTGGTCTATTGAGAATTTGCGACGTGGCCGGGAGGAAGCAAGGCAATCGCTTTAGGTCTGCGCCGCCCCTCATTGCCCTGCCGGGCATTTCTCCCCGTACAGTGACGGGGAGAAAGACGCCTTCGCAAAGGGATTTCGCCAATCTGCAGCGTGGCGGAAAGCGTGCCTAGGTTGCGGCCAGCCCCTTCGCCCCGTCACTATACGGGGAGAAGGTGCCGGCAGGCGGATGAGGGGCAGCGCCGACCTTTGACCGCTCGAACATCAATCCAGGCACATTCGCCCGGCTTCATACGCTTGGAACGAACCATGCCCGCACCCGCCATTTACGTCGATGCCGATGCCTGTCCGGTGAAGGCCGAGGTCGAGAAGGTCGCCGAGCGCCATGGCGTCGTCGTCACCTTTGTCTCCAATGGCGGGCTGCGCCCGTCGCGCGACCCGATGATCCGCAACGTCGTCGTGTCCAAGGGCGCCGACGCGGCGGACGACTGGATCGTCGACAATGCCAAGCCCAACGACATCGTCGTGACATCAGACATCCCGCTTGCCGCCCGCACGGTGGCGCTCGGCGCCTATGTGCTTGGGCCGACCGGACGCCCGTTCACGCCGGAAACGATCGGCATGGCGGTAGCGATGCGCGACCTCAAGCAGCATCTGCGCGAGACCGGCGAAAGCAAGGGCTACAATGCCAGTTTCGCGCCGCAGGACCGCTCGCGATTTCTCGGCGAGCTCGACCGCATCTTGCGGCGTGCGCTGAAATCCGCCGCGCCGGGCTAGCGCTTTCACCTCTGATCGGAGGTCAACGCAGCAAAACCGGAATATCATGCGCACAATCAAAAGTGTTATAATGTCCGAGTCTTAAAAGACGAGCGGCGGTGTAGAAGACGGACCGCCATCAGAGGCCGGGCCATGACGACCGAGACGCCCCTGAAGACACCACTGCACCGCCACATGCAGTTCGCGGTGTCGGCCTGCATCGGTGTAGTGGCACTGGCGATCGCGCTGGTCTTGCGCACTTCGCTCGCCTTTTCGATCGGCGCCAATGCGTTTTTCGCCGCCTACACCGTCATCGTCCTCGTCCAGATGCCGCTGCTCACCGGCCGCTTTTTGAGCAAGAACGCGCGGGCCACCGACCAGCCGGTGCTGGTCATCTTTGCGGTGACGCTGATTGTCGTCACCGTTGCCATCATCTCGCTGTTCCAATTGATTAATCGCGAGGGCAGCGCGCATCCTGTCGAACTCACCTTCGCGCTGCTGTCGATCCCCCTCGGCTGGTTCACCATCCACGCCATGACGGCGCTGCACTACGCCCATGTTTACTGGGTCAACGATGAAGAGACCGAACCCGGCAGCAAAGCGAAACAGAAAAAGCCGGTCGGCGGCCTCGTATTTGCCGGTAAGGAACGGCCGGACGGCTGGGATTTTCTCTATTTCTCGACCACCGTCGGCATGACCTCACAGACCTCCGATACCGCGGTCTCGACCACGCAAATGCGTCACATCGTGCTTTTGCATTCGATCCTGTCGTTCTTTTTCAATACGGTGATCGTCGCCGCCGCGGTCAACCTCGCCGTCAGTCTCGGGAGCCGGTAGCACCGGGCAGTCTGTAATAATTCTGTGATCGGATGAAACATCGCTTTGGCTGGCAACGTATTGGGAGGAGAACGATCGGAAAGGCCGGCTGAGCGGCCGGAAGGACGCGAAAAAATGCAATCGGTTGCCAGGAGCCAATCCACTGTCGGGCCTGATACTGCCGCGCCGAAAGATGCAACGCTGATCTACCGGCAGTCGCGCTGGACGCGGCTGACGCACTGGCTTTGGGCCATTTCGCTGTTCTTCATGCTGCTTTCCGGCCTGCAGATCTTCAACGCCCGCCCCCAGCTCTATATCGGCAAGGAATCGGGATTCGCATATAACAACACCATCTTCGCTATCGGCGCCGAGAACACCGCAAACGGCCCGCGCGGCTACACCGAAATGTTCGGCAAGCGCTTCGACACAACCGGTGTGCTCGGCTGGTCGGGGCCGGCGGGTCGCGAGACGTCCCGCGCCTTCCCGTCCTGGGCGACAATCCCCTCCTATTACGACCTCGGCACCGCCCGCGTCGTCCATTTCTTCTTCGCGTGGATACTGACCACGACCCTGGTCGTGTGGCTGGTCGCCAGCCTGATCAACGGTCATCTGCGCCGCGATCTTGTCCCTCGCATCGACGATCTCAGGCGTTTGCCGCGAGACATCGTCGATCATGCCAAATTCAAGTTCCATCACACGCGCGAATACAACACGCTGCAGAAGATGGCCTATGGCGGCGTGATATTCGTGCTGCTGCCGCTGATGATCATCACCGGCCTTGCCATGTCGCCGAGCATGAATGCGGCGCTGCCGTTCCTCAACGATTTGCTTGGCGGCAGGCAGACGGCGCGGACAATCCATTTCGTCGTGATGCTGCTGCTCGTCGCCTTCTTCATCATCCATATGCTGATGATCTTCGCTGCCGGCCCGATCAACGAGCTGCGTTCCATCATCACCGGCTGGTACCGAACCGATCCGCCGGCGCATGGCAGCAAGACGCCGCAGAGGGGTGCGTGAGATGGCGAAGTTTGTGATCAGCCGCAGAAAATTCCTGACCTCGGCCAGCCTCGGCGTCACCGGCATCATGCTGTCGGGTTGCGATGCATTCGACAGCCAGCTTCGTGTCGGCGACGGCCTGCGCAGTTTCCTCGAAGGCGCCAACGGCCTGACCTGGCGCGCGCAGCGCCTGCTCGCCGGCGATTCGCTGGCGCCGGAATTCACCGAAGCCGACATTCGCCAGCCGCAGCGGCCGAACGGCGTCACCGCGCCGGACGACGATGTCTACAAAAGCCTGCTCGCCAACAATTTCGCCGACTGGCGGCTCGATGTCTCAGGCCTCGTCGAAAAGCCGCTGTCGCTGACCCGCGAGCAATTGATGAACATGCCAAGCCGCACCCAGATCACCCGCCACGACTGCGTCGAAGGCTGGAGTTGCATCGCCAAATGGACCGGCACGCCGCTGTCGCTGGTGCTTGATCAGGCGGTGGTCAAGCCACAGGCGCGCTACGTCATGTTCCATTGCCTCGACACGATCGACCGCAGCCTGTCCGGCGACATCAAATATTACGGCTCGATCGACCTGATCGATGCCCGTCACCCGCAGACGATCCTTGCCTATGGCCTGAACGGCAAGCCGCTGCCGGTCGAGAACGGCGCGCCGCTGCGCGTCCGCGTCGAGCGCCAGATCGGCTACAAGATGCCAAAGTATCTCCGCCGGATCGAACTGGTCGACAGTTTCGCCGCTATCGGCGGCGGCAGGGGCGGCTACTGGGAGGACAATGGCTACGACTGGTACGGCGGCATTTGAAGCCATAGCTCCGCCATTTCCGATCAGTGTTTGGTGCTTTGCTCAGGCGACCTTGTCGATCAGCGGCTTGAGCACCGGATGGATTTCCGGCGAGGCGTGCTTGATCAGTGTCAGCAGCGCGCGCTCGTTCTCATGCAGCGGCCGGTCGCTGCCGATGCGCTCGGCCAGCCATTTCGCCTCGCACGCGTCGATCGTTTCGGCGCGGCGTGCCAATGCTTCGGCTGCCTTGTTCTTCGATTCCCATTCGGATTCGATATCGCCCGGCGCGCAGTAGGCTTTCATGATGCCGGCGAGGCCACCCGAAACCATGCGGCCGAAGAAACCGCCGATCTCTGGATCGGCCTGCTCCAGGAAAGCATCTTGCCGCAGCGCCACGTCGCGCACCGGAGCTTCGTAGCCGGCCGAGCACATGACGTAATTGGCGAGCGCCTTGACGAACAGATCATTCCACGATGGATCGTTGTTGGCTGCCGCGGTCCGCTCGTTGATCTTGAACAGCACCTCTGCCTCGGCGCGGGTGATGGCAATGTTGCCGTCGCCGCCATAGGCATAGAGGATGCGGCGCAGAAGCTCGACTTCAGCCTTGGCGATCAGCCCGGGAAACAGCTTACCGCCGTGCATCAGCGGCCCTTTGCCGTCGATGATGGCATGGGCGACCTGCTCCAGCGCATAGGCGCAAAGCCCGTTCGGCGAGGATTTCGCCTTTTCCAGCACATGCACGAGCAGTTCGAGTTCGGTCAGGCTGTCGACCATGCCGTCACGCGAAATCGCTTGGACCAGCCAGTCGGCATTGTCCTGCGAGATATAGCCCGCCGGCTTTTCCTGATGAACGATGAGGTCGGTGATGGCTTCGATGAAAAAATCCGGCCATTCCGCGCATTTGTCCCCTTCTATCGCGTCGAGCGCAAACAGCGCCTCGGCCTCGCTCCGCGTCACCACCCCGTCGCCGAACACCTCGCGGCGCAGCATGACCACGTCTTCCGCTGTGACTCGATTTTTCGAGGCCAACTCGGCCACCGGAACGCTCTTCAATTCGCCCATTTCGTTTCCCATCCATACGTCACTTGGACCCAACATATCGGCAGTTCCTTGAGAAACCGGCAAACCGCGTGGTTAGCGAAGACTTGTCGGTAAGCTGTCGCTAGCAGGTGACAAGGTGTCGCCGACAGGCTATGGATGACGAGTCGAGGGCTCAAATTGAGTCCTACCTGTTTGCGGGAGAGAGCAGCGAGAGCTGCCGCCGAAGGGGAAATCGCCCGAAATCTCTCAGGCAAAAAGAACCGTAGACGGGAAAGACACTCTGGAAAGTCGGGGCTTTTTTCGCCCCGCGCCGAAGGTGTAAGCGCTGCCGACAGAGTTACGGGGCGCGAGTCTCTCAGGCTTCAGACAGAGGGGCACGGACTGGTCGCCATTCGCGGCCGATTGCGTGCGACTCTGGAGACGACATGACGGGCGACGACACCAAACACCTTCCCCTCGAAGACCTGCACGTGGCCGCCGGTGCGCGCTTTGGCGCGTTCGCCGGCTGGTCGATGCCGCTCACCTATCCGGCCGGCGTGATGAAGGAGCACCTTCATACCCGCGAACATGCCGGCCTGTTCGACATCTCACACATGAAGCTGTTCGAGATCAGTGGCTTGGGCGCTGAAGCACTGCTCAATCGGGCCTGCCCGTTCGACGCCGGCGCGCTTGAGATTTCCCAGTCCAAATACACGTTCTTTCTCAATGAAGCCGCCGGGATCATCGACGATCTGATCGTCACCAGGCTCGGCCGGCAACGCTTCATGGTCGTCGCCAATGCCGGCAATGCTGAAGCCGACGAAAAACACCTTCGTGAGCTTGCCGACTTTGATGCCAAGGCGGACTTTGACGCCAAGATTGAAGCACTCGACCGCGTCTTCCTGGCAATCCAGGGTCCCGAAGCCTGGGCCGCCCTGTCGCGCGCCGGCATCGAAACCGGATCGCTGCTGTTCATGCACGGCTTCGAGCCGCGCGAAAACTGGTTCATGAGCCGCTCGGGCTATACCGGCGAGGACGGCTTCGAGGTCGGCCTGCCGGAAGCGGATGCGCGAAATCTCGTCGCCAAACTGCTCGAGGACGAGCGCGTGATGTGGGTTGGGCTGGCCGCCCGCGACAGCCTGCGGCTCGAAGCAGGGCTGTGCCTGCACGGACTGGACATCACGCCTGAGATGGACCCGGCCGGCGCCGGGCTGATGTGGGCGATCCCGAAGGAGGTTCGCGCCTCTGGCGCTTTCATCGGCGCCGACGCCTTGCGTTCAATCCTGGAGCGCGGCCCGACGCAAAAACGCGTCGGCCTGAAGCCGGAAGGCCGCCAGCCGGTGCGTCCCGGTGCTGCCCTGTTCGATGCCGACGGCAATCCCGCCGGCCACGTCACCTCCGGCGGCTTCGGCCCCTCGGCCGGCCATCCGGTCGCCATGGGCTACGTCCAGGCGTCGCTGGCCAAACCCGGCGCAAAACTCTTCGCCGACGTTCGCGGGACCAAAATCCCGGTCAATATCAATCCCCTGCCCTTCACGCCGCATCGCTACCGCAAAGGATGAACTTCATGGCAAAGACCTATTTCACTGAAGATC
Organism: Mesorhizobium sp. WSM4829; assembly: GCF_055811475.1. Lineage (NCBI taxonomy): Bacteria > Pseudomonadati > Pseudomonadota > Alphaproteobacteria > Hyphomicrobiales > Phyllobacteriaceae > Mesorhizobium > Mesorhizobium sp. WSM4829. Next base: position 49,045 of record NZ_JBVVQJ010000008.1, read on the forward strand.
ACGAATGGCTCCGCGTCGAAGGCGGTATCGCCACCATCGGCATCACCGACTACGCGCAGGAACAGCTCGGCGATCTCGTCTTCGTCGAATTGCCGGAGCCTGGGAAAAAGCTGGCCAAGGGCGATACCGCCGTCGTGGTCGAATCGGTCAAGGCGGCATCGGACGTCTATGCGCCGGTCGACGGCGAGATCACCGAGGCCAACACCGCGCTTTCGTCTGATCCGTCCCTGGTCAATTCGGCGGCGGCCAGCGACGGCTGGCTGTGGAAGATGAAGCTGGCCGATGAAAGCCAACTCGAAGGTCTCCTGGATGAGGCCGCCTACAAAGCCCATATTGGTTGAGAGAGCAGGACCAGGAAAGATGACCGTAGCACCCTACTCCTTCTCGGCCCGCCATATTGGCCCCGGCCTCAATGATGTCAGAGCCATGCTGGCGACGATCGGCGTTCCGTCGGTCGAGACGCTGATCAGCCAGGCTGTGCCGAAATCGATCCGGCTCGACCGGCCGCTGGCCTTGCCGGCCCCGGCGAGCGAAGCCGAGGCGCTGGCCGAGCTGTCAGCGACAATGGCGAAAAATACAGTTTTGAAGAGCTTCATCGGCGCCGGCTATCACGGCGTCCACGTGCCGCCGGTCATCCAGCGCAACCTGTTCGAGAACCCGGCCTGGTATACGGCTTACACGCCCTACCAGGCCGAGATCAGCCAGGGCCGGCTCGAAATGCTGTTCAATTTCCAGACCTTGGTCACCGAACTGACCGGGCTGCCGGTCGCGTCGGCCTCGTTGCTCGACGAGGCGACGGCGGTGGCCGAAGCAGTCGGCATCGCGTTACGCCACCACCGCGACAAGCGGACCAAGGTGGCGCTGGCCGGCACGCCGCATCCGCAGACGCTTGACGTCGTGCGCACCCGCGCCGAGCCGCTCGGCATCGAGGTCGATGGTGACACGATCGACGACAACACAGCCGCTCTGCTGGTCTCCTGGCCCGATACGTTTGGCGTCTATGGCGACCACAGGGCGGCAATCGAGAAAGCTCGCGCCACCGGCGCGCTGGTCGTCTTCATTGCCGATCCGCTCGCCCTGACGCTGACCGACGCGCCGGCTGCGCTTGGCGCCGACATCGCCGTCGGCCCGATGCAGCGCTTCGGCGTGCCGATGGGCTTTGGCGGGCCGCATGCCGCTTATTGCGCCGTTTCCGACAGGCTGACGCGGCTGATGCCCGGCCGCCTGGTCGGCCAGTCCACCGACAGCAAGGGCCGGCCCGGCTATCGCCTCGCCTTGCAGACGCGTGAACAGCATATCCGCCGCGACAAGGCGACCTCCAACATCTGCACCGCGCAGGCGCTGCTCGCCAACATGGCGACCGCCTATGCGATCTGGCACGGCCCTGCCGGGCTGCAGGCGATTGCCGGCCGAATCCATGCATTGGCCAACCGGCTGGCTGCCGGTCTCGAGGCAGCAGGAATTTCGGTGCTTGGCGCAAGCCGCTTCGACACCGTGGCGGTGGAAGTGAAAGGCAGAGCCGGGGCGATTGGCGCCGCAGCCGAAAAGACCGGCCGATTGCTGCGCGTCATCGACGCCGACCGCATCGGCATCAGCTTCGACGAAACCTCGACCGAGGCCGATCTGGAGGCGATCGCGGCGCTGTTCGGCGCCAAGCCGGGCGCAGCCGTCGGCAGCACCATGCCCGGAAAACCGCGCGGCAAGGCGTTTCTCACGCAGCCTGTCTTCCGCGAAAACCACTCGGAAACCGACATGATGCGCTTCCTGCGCCGGCTGGCCGACAAGGACCTGGCGCTCGACCGCGCCATGATCCCGCTCGGCTCCTGCACGATGAAACTCAATGCCGCCGCCGAGATGATGCCGGTAAGCTGGCCTGATATCGCCAATTTGCATCCCTTCGCCCCGGCAAGCCATTCGGCCGGCTACCGCGCCATGATCGACGAACTGGAAGCCTGGCTGGCGGAGATCACCGGGTTCGACGCGGTGACCCTGCAGCCCAACGCCGGCAGCCAGGGCGAGTATGCCGGGCTGCTCGCCATTCGCGGCTATCACCGCTCACGCGGCGAAGCTCACCGCACGGTCTGCCTGATCCCGTCATCGGCGCATGGCACCAATCCGGCGAGTGCGGCGATGGCCGGCATGAACGTCGTCGTCGTGCGCTGCACCGAAGACGGCAACATCGACGTCGATGACCTGAAAGCCAAGGCGGACGAGCATGCGCAAGACCTTGCGGCGCTGATGTTCACCTATCCCTCGACGCACGGCGTTTTCGAGGAAGGCGCGCGCGACCTCTGCGCCCTTGTCCATGAGCATGGCGGCCAGGTCTATTTCGACGGCGCCAACCTCAACGCGCTGGTCGGTCTCGCCCGCCCCGGCGACATCGGCGCCGACGTCTGCCACATGAACCTGCACAAGACGTTCTGCATCCCGCATGGCGGCGGCGGTCCCGGCGTCGGCCCGATCGGCGTCAAGGCGCATCTGCAACCCTATCTGCCCGGCCACGTCGTCGAAGGCTCGGGCCATGCCGTGTCGGCTGCACCGTTCGGCAGCGCTTCGATCCTGCCGATCACCTGGATGTATATCCGGATGATGGGCGCTTCGGGCCTGAAGCAGGCGACCGAGACGGCGATCATTTCCGCCAATTATGTGGCGACGCGGCTCGGAGCGCATTTCCCGGTGCTCTACAAGGGCAGGCACGAGCGCGTCGCGCATGAATGCATCCTCGATACCCGCGTGCTCAAGGACAGTGCCGGCATCAGCGTCGACGACGTCGCCAAGCGGCTGATCGACTATGGTTTCCATGCGCCGACCATGTCGTTTCCGGTCGCCGGCACGCTGATGGTCGAGCCGACCGAGTCCGAGCCCAAGCGCGAGCTCGATCGCTTCTGCGAGGCGATGATCGCGATATCAGGCGAGGCAGCCAAGGTGGCGAAAGGCGAATGGCCCCTGGCCGACAATCCACTGGTCAATGCGCCGCATACCGCCGCCGAGGCGCTGGCCGGCCAGTGGACCCATCCCTATTCGCGCCTGGAGGCGGCCTACCCCGCCGGCGATGCCGACACGTCAGCCAAATACTGGCCGCCGGTGTCGCGCATCGACAATGTCGCCGGCGACCGCAACCTCGTCTGCTCCTGCCCGCCGCTGTCGGAATATCTGGGGGCGGCGGAGTAGATCATGATCCCGAAAAGTGGAATCCGGTTTTCGGACAAGATCATGGTCTAACAAGAAGATAGACCATGATCCCGAAAAGTGGAATCCGGTTTTCGGACAAGAATCATGGTCTAACAAGAAGATAGAAGCCTCAATCAGGCAGAACGCAAGGCCGGCGCGTCGGCCTTGCTCGCCTTGTTCTGGGCGACGACGCGATTTCGCCCGGCGCGCTTTGCCGCATAGAGTGCGGCGTCGGCTTCGGCCAGCACATTGTCGAGACTGGTGCCATCCGTCCCGCCAAAGCCGATGCCGCCACTGACTGTGCTGCGCAACGGACCAAGCTGGGTGGCGACAACCTCCGTGCCGAAGGCGACGCTGATCTTGCTCGCAATGTCGTAAGCCTTCTCTTCAGTCATCCGCGACATGACGAGGACGAATTCCTCGCCGCCCAGCCGGAAGGCGTCGACGCCGGTCCTGGAGTATTTTCTGACGACAGCGGCGAAGCGGCGCAGAACCTGATCGCCGACCGGATGACCGAATACATCGTTCGTCTTCTTGAAATGGTCGAGGTCGAACATGGCGACGGACATGAACGGGCCGAAAATCCGCTCGCCGTAGAATGCCGTCAACGCCCGCCGGTTCATCAGCCCGGTCAATGGGTCGGTCATGGTCTCGGCCTTCAGTTCGATCTGCGCCTGCAAATGGTGCAGGGAGAGCGTCAATGCGCCGAGCCCCGTCATGCAGGCGACCGCCACGGCGGAATTCAACCGTTCGGCCCAGTTGTCGGGCGCAACGCCGAGCACCCATTGGCCCTTGACCAGCAGGACCGCGCCGCAAAGTCCAAAGGACAGCGCGCAGACGCCGCTCAGGAACGAAACGACCAGCAATATCCGGCGATCATGACCACCTTTGATCCAGAACATCACCCCGATAAGCGAGAGCAGCGCCGTTACCGTCGCGTAGGTGACGATGAAGCCGACGCCGTCAAAGCCCAGCGACGTCGCGCCTGCGCAAACCGCCATCGCAGCCAGGGTCGGCAAGATGGCGCGCCTGTAGTCGTGGACGCCGAGATACTGCATGGCCGACAGGCAGAGGGTCAGAAGGCCCAGGCTGAGAAGCGCAAGTACAATCTGGCAAAGCCAGGGGCTGGGATGCTTGGCATAGTGCCAGAACAAGACCACATGTGCGACGAGCACGAGAATGCCGCACGCCACCGTCAGCACAAAGCGTGCCTGTGGCGCGGTGCACCAGATCGCAAACAGGGTGATGCTGAGGCACGTGCCCGACAGCGCTGCCGCAAGCAGGAGCGAACTGTAATCCAACATGCGTAAGCGACAGCCTCTTCTCGGGTTCTGCCGCATTCTAGGTCAGCAGCAATCCGCGAATACCCTTTTTCGGCCAACCTTCCGGCGTAACCTCCGGACAAGGTTTACAAAGCGTCGATGCCCTCGGCCCATTTCCGCCGCTTGGTTGTCGGATGGTTTTGCAGTAAGAGGCTCTATCCTCGAACGGAACGGGAACCTCCGTCGCCTGCCCGCAAAAAGCGTGGCAGTATCGGGTGGTGATTCGCAGCATCGCAATCCAGGACCAGCATGAACGACAGCAACGATCTTTTCGGCAATTTGGACAAGCAGCCGCAACCGGTTCGCGCCACCGCGCGCCCGGCCGACCCGCTGGTGCAGGCGGCGAAGCGCCCGGCATCCCGCGACGGCAGCGAGAGCTACAGTGCCGCCGACATCGAGGTTCTGGAAGGGCTGGAGCCGGTGCGGCGGCGGCCCGGCATGTATATCGGCGGCACCGACGACAAGGCGATGCACCATTTGTTCGCCGAGGTCATCGACAATTCGATGGACGAGGCGGTCGCCGGCCACGCGACTTTCATCGATGTCGAGCTTTCGGCCGACGGATATCTGGCGGTGACCGACAATGGCCGCGGCATTCCGGTCGATCCGCATCCGAAATTCAAGAAGCCTGCGCTCGAAGTCATCATGACGACACTGCATTCCGGCGGCAAGTTCGACAGCAAGGTCTACGAGACCTCGGGCGGCCTGCACGGCGTCGGCGTCTCCGTCGTCAACGCGCTGTCGGACCATCTCGAGGTCGAGGTCGCGCGCGGCCGCCAGCTCTATCGCCAGCGCTTTTCGCGCGGCGTTCCGGTGACCGGCCTGGAGCAGCTCGGCGAGGTGCATAACCGCCGCGGCACCAGAATACGCTTCCATCCCGATGAGCAGATCTTCGGCAAGGGTGCGGCATTCGAGCCGGCGCGGCTCTATCGGATGACGCGCTCGAAGGCCTATCTGTTCGGCGGCGTCGAGATCCGCTGGACCTGCGACCCCTCGCTGATCAAGGAGAAGGACACGACGCCCGCCAAGGCCGAGTTCCATTTTCCCGGCGGCCTCAAGGACTATCTGAAAGCCTCGCTCGGCGACGAATTCCAGGTCACCCGCGAAATCTTTGCCGGCAAAAGCGACAGGCAAGGCGGCCACGGCTCGCTCGAATGGGCGGTGACCTGGTTCGGCGGCGACGGGTTCCTCAACTCCTACTGCAACACCATCCCGACCGGCGAAGGCGGCACCCACGAGGCTGGCTTCCGCAACGTCTTGACGCGCGGCCTGCGCGCCTATGCCGAGCTGGTCGGCAACAAGCGCGCTTCGATCGTCACCTCGGAAGACGTCATGATCTCGGCGGCGGGCATGCTGTCGGTGTTCATCCGCGAGCCGGAATTCGTCGGCCAGACCAAGGACCGGCTGGCGACGATCGAGGCGATCAGGATCGTCGAGGCCGCGATCCGCGACCCCTTCGACCACTGGCTGGCCGACAACCCGCAGGAAGCTTCGAAGCTGCTTGAATGGGTGATCGCGCGTGCTGACGAGCGGGTGCGCCGCCGCCAGGAAAAGGAAGTCTCGCGCAAGAGCGCGGTGCGCAAGCTGCGCCTGCCCGGCAAGCTCGCCGACTGCACGCAGAATGCAGCGGCCGGCGCCGAGCTCTTCATCGTCGAGGGCGATTCGGCCGGCGGCTCGGCGAAACAGGCGCGCGACCGCGCCAGCCAGGCAGTGCTGCCGCTACGCGGCAAGATTCTCAACGTCGCCAGCGCCGGCAACGACAAGCTGGCTGGCAACCAGCAGATTTCCGACCTGATCCAGGCGCTTGGCTGTGGCACGCGGTCAAAATACCGCGATCAGGATCTGCGCTACGACCGGGTCATCATCATGACCGACGCCGACGTCGACGGCGCCCATATCGCTTCGTTGCTGATCACCTTCTTCTACCAGGAGATGCCGAGCCTGGTCCGCGACGGCCATCTCTACCTGGCGGTGCCGCCGCTCTACTCGATCCGCCAGGGCGGCAAGGTCGCCTATGCCCGCGACGATGCGCATAAGGAAGAACTTCTGCGCACCGAGTTCACCGGGCGCGGCAAGGTCGAAATCGGCCGCTTCAAGGGGTTGGGCGAAATGATGGCCGCCCAGCTCAAGGAAACCACCATGGACCCGAGAAAGCGCACGCTGCTCAGGGTCGACGTGATCGATGCCGAGGCGGCGACCAAGGATGCGGTCGACGCGCTGATGGGCACCAAGCCGGAAGCCCGCTTCCGCTTCATCCAGGAACGCGCGGAGTTTGCCGAGACGGAAGTGCTGGATATCTGAATTTCTTCGGCTCGGCGAACCGCAACGGCAGGTAGTGTCTCAGTTTGAAATTTCAAAGGCGATAGTCGAACTCCCAGCGCCCTAGTCTGGTGAGTTGCGCGCCGATGGCCTGCCAAGTTTCCCCCTCGGTCGCAGCACAACGATCCCTGAGAAACTTTTCGAGCTCGACGTAGTCGAAACGCGGCATGAAAATCACACTTTCCGCCGCAAATACCTTACCGCCCTGAGATCGAAGGAACCAATTGGGAGAGCAGACAGTCGCTGTAAATGCGTCGGCGCTGTTATCTCCTTCTGGACCGGCATAGAAATCAATAGTGACGGAGAAGTCAGTGGGATCGCGCGGGTTCCACGCATCGAGGGCAAAAGCCCCGGCATCGGTGTCTAGAATTCGGTGACCCTTGTACTGTGCTCTCATGAAGGCGTGCATCCGTGATGCACCCATTCGCCAACCGAAGGGCACTGGCCATGGTCCGGTGGGTCACATCCAGTTGGCGCCCGTCCCGCGCAACGTCGTACGCGATCGTATTCCGCGAACCCCAGCTTGCCGCCAATTCACTCGACGTGGTCGAGAGGATTGTGGCAGGAATTCCGACTTCATGCTGAATCGTCCAACCGACGAGCGGATCGAGCAGTTCCGGCGTGGCGTCGTCGGGCAAAGCAACGAGAATATCCCAGTCGCTGTCAGGTCGATTGTCGCCCCGCGCTCGGCTGCCGAACAGCCATATAGAATCGGGGCTCAACCGAAGCCTGATCTCATCGATCAACGGCTTGATCTCTGCCGGAACCTTAAGTCGTTTCGAAGCAAAATCGTGCATGGCCCTAAAATAGTAGCAGTTTTTTGCGCCTACAACGCAACGCAATCGCGGCTACCAAACCCAAGCTAGTGGTGAAGACCTGACGCTTGGACCCATGTGATGCTATGCCGGCAATCGGATCCGCACTTCAAGGAAACCGCGGACCTGCCGCCAGACACGATAAAGCCTGCTACCCCAGCGCCGTCACGATCGCCAACAGCCTCTGCGGCTGTCGAAAGGCCGACCGCCTAGCATTTCGTTTTAAACGCATGAGGTATCCCCCGACACCATTGGCGGATCATGCCGTGATTGGCCCTTGTTCTCGAATCCGCCCAGCGAGCGGCCGAATGCGATGCTTTGCTAAGGCCCCGCGATTAGCAACAGCGCTGCTCGTGAGCCGCCTTCGCCAAGGCCGCTTCTTCAACGGCCACATCCGCAATCACTTCCGCTACCTCGTTGGCCCCGCGGTCGACTGAGCAGCATCAGCGGACGATCTCTTTTTTGGCAGGGATGCGGCTCAGTCGTCGCGGCCGTCCGGCCAGCTTTTGCGAGGGCAAGGTCGGACATCGGAACGAAAGGCGGATTCGCGAATTTCTACTGCTAGATAATCGGAATCCTCGCCCATGAGGCTCGCGACCCTCCACCTTGAAACTGCCAGATACGGCGATCTATATCGCGCGGAAAGGCTCGCGCGGTTGAGGCAGCAAATGATCCGGCACATCAAGCGCACAGACGCCTCGGCTCAAAAAGTCGAGCAAGCGCTGGCTAGTTTGGCCGAAGCAAACGCACGCATGGACCGGCTCGCGCGGCATCAGTAGGGCCGCGCTCATGCGCGCCTCCGCATCGGCACGACGTGCGGCGGCTTCGGTTGCTGCATGTGGCGCTCTCACCACATCCGTTTCGTGATGCCTGTCCTTAGCCCCCTGGGGCCGCAGAATTGTAGACATGTGGACACGACCGCACGTCCACATGTCATCATCCATCGGTGTTGCGGGCACTCAAGCGTCCGCTGTTAGACTAGTCGACACCTTGTAGATTGGAACGACACCCTGGAGATTCTAAACATGGCGCTCAAGCGGATGGACAACGTAGGGATCGTCGTCGAAGACCTCGGAGGGACGATCGAGTTCTTTCGCGAACTCGGCCTCGAGCTCGAAGGGCGGGCCACGATCGAGGGAGAATGGGCCGGACGTGTCACTGGACTGGGCGATCAGCGTGTCGAGATTGCCATGATGCGCACACCGGACGGCCACAGCCGGCTCGAGCTCTCCTGCTTCCTCACGCCGCCTGTCGTCGCAGATCACCGGAACGCCCCGGTCAACGCCTTCGGCTACCTCCGCGTCATGTTCGCCGTGGACGACATCGACGAGACGCTTGAAAGGCTCCGCAATCGCGGCGCGCAGCTCGAAGGCGAAGTAGTCCAGTATAAAGACGCGTATCGGCTCTGCTACATCCGTGGGCCTGAAGGGCTCCTCATCGGACTCGCCCAAGAACTCAGCTGAGCGCAATACTAAGGCAAATGGCCAAGAGTGACGAATGCCAGCGAGCGCGTCCGAGGCCGACGGGCAGCCGCGGTTCCGGATGGTGCGATGTCCAGTCTGTTGCGCGAACAGTGAGACTTGGGTCCTGTCTGAGATCGGCCCGAAGCTCCCAGCCAAAGGAACTTTTGCAGCTGCTGCGGGTTCGGTGAGTATCGCGCGTGACGATGCTGTTCGGCGCGAGAGGACTCACATAGGAGGCAACTATGAAAATGCGACTTTCCACTGCAGCCGCGGGATTTCTGCTGCTGGCAGGTATCGGCGCTGCTGCCGCTCAGGACGTAGTCATCGAGCCTGAACAGGAGACCGTCATCAGGGAATATGTGAAGAAGCAGCCGCTCGCATCGGTGAAGGTCCCTGGGATAGAGCTCAATATCGGCTCAACGCTGCCCGAGACGGTCGAGCTTCATGAAGTTCCCGACACCAAATACAGTTACGTGATGGTCGACAACCGGACCGTTGTCGTTGATCCAGGCACACGCAAGATCATCAAAGTCATCGAGTGACCTAAGCGACTGGGAGCACAGCCCGCGGTGCCGAAAGGTATAGCAGGACACTAAATCTGGAAGTCGGTCTGATCCAACAGACCATTGCCTGTCCTCTCCCGTAGGCAATGGTCTGTCGGCTCATCCGGTAACTTGCGGCCCAACCCAACGCATTGGGGCTGCAACGGTTTCGCGCGGCTATGCCGGGTCTCGTTATCGGTCAATCTCTTCAGGTTCCTCTTTGTCGATCTTGACCGTCTCGGTATCAGCCTTGCCGACCGCGCGAAGCAGTTCGTCCGTCTTGGCGTTCATGGCCTGAGTATCGCGACGTTCGGCGCACTGGATGAAAAGAATCATGGCCCCGTGTCGCTAGCGTCGCAATCGAATGCCAATCGAGGCTGCGTGCGTCATATAAGGCGCCGAAGGCGCATTTGGGATGGTCAATCTGCTGGAGCTCAAGCTGAACGAGCGGCGGCAAAAGCAAAGGGGTTTCGCAAGGTCTCTACCGACAGCTTTTACCAGTCCGTAGCGCGTAAAAGGATGAAATGTGAGCTTTGGAGCGCGCAGCAGTGGGAACCCAAGGTGTTTGTCCATCACCTCGTATAGAATGCCCAGCCGACTCCCCGTTCATGGCGATCGCCGCGTTGTGGAAAGAAGGCGCCGGCAACAAGCCGCCTACGTTCACCATGCTCACGACTGCGCCGGGGCCGGACGTGGCTCCTTACCACAACCGACAAGTCGTTGTGCTCCAGCCGGCGGACTGGGCAGCCTGGATCCACCTAACAAAGCCCGAAGCTGAACTTTTGCGACCATTGCCGAGAGGGTCACTCGCGGTCGAGACGGTGCGGCGGGGGAGCCAATAGCTGCTTAGCGCCCAGGAGCGGTCGTTAAAACGATCAAGGTCGATCGGCCGAAGCCGACCCATTGAAGACCTTGCCGGTCAGCGCATAAGCTCGGTCGATAAGAAGTCTGAGGGACTGGAGCCGAGATGCACGCCCGCTGGATCGAGACCTTTGGCCCACCAGCCTTCCTTCGAAATGCAGCCAGACTGATCTTCTGCGGTATCATCAGTTGTCTTGGAATTTTTCATTCGAATGCCGACCAGTTGGTGAAGTTCAAAAGCGCCTCATTCCAGCCGACACCGTTTCAGACGCGCATGGCGCGGCAGCGTGGCGAAGAACCAAAAGTTTTTTCCGGCGCGCCGATACAGGGATTCCTGACACGCCCAGCAGGGGATGGACCGTTCCCGGCTGTCGTCCTGCTTCATGGCTGTGCCGGCCTTGGCCTCCGAGAAAGAGAGGCCTGGTCAAGAAGATTGTCGTCCTGGGGGTATGTCGTATTAGCCGTCGACAGTTTCACGACGCGCGGCATCCGGCATACCTGCGACCGGCTGTTTTACGATCGGGTCAACGACGCCTACGGCGCCTTGGAATTCCTCACGACGCTCGGCTTCGTCGACTCTCGACGCGTCGCGGTAATGGGGTTGTCCGCTGGCGGAATCGCTGTGCTGCAAGCCGTCCAGCTTGGCGCTGCGGAAGCGCTTATGAAGCAGAAATTCCAAGCTGCGACTGCCTACTACCCCTCATGCTCGGTGACGAGTGGTGAGATGGCCGTTCCGACCTTGATCCTAGTCGGCGAACGCGACGATTGGACCCCGGCGGCGGCCTGCCGGAAAATGATGGAGCAACGCAGCGGCAAAGGGAGCCCCGTCAAACTCATCGTCTACCCGGACGCCACGCACGCATTCGACGCCGAGAACCTGAAAACGGGCATCTCGTCCTTCGGCCACTTCCTGCAATACAATGAACTCGCCGCCAATCGCTCGTTTCAGGATTCACACGTTTTCCTCAGTGAAACGCTTGAACACTGATCCAGACAGACACTTGTGCCGCAAGGCCGCTTTCCATCACCCCGTTGCGGACCTTAGACGTTGTCGCGATGGGCCACTTCTGCGACGGTACAAAATCGATACGAAACCGTCGATTTTAATCTGGATGTTGCTAAGGGAAGAACATTGGTGCCTGCTATTAGAATCGCTGTCGCTGGCGCGCAGGGCCACATGGGCAGAGCATTACTCGCTGCTGTGGCCGCAGCACCTGCCTTTTCGCTCGTAGGAGGCTTCGGACGCCCCGAAAAAGTCGTCGACGGATTGATTGATGTTGACGCAGCGCTCCGCGCTGCGGATGTCGTAGTGGATTTCACGACCGGCCAAGCATCGGCGGCGCTTGCAGAAAAGTGCGCCGCGATGGGTCGACCAGCAATGGTGATCGGCGCAACAGGGTTTGAGGACACTCATCTCGCTCGGATCGCCGAGGCGGCACGTAAAATAGCGATCGTGCGTTCAGGCAACTTCTCCCTTGGCGTGAACATGCTTGTGGGCCTGGTTGAGCGCGCCGCGCGCTCTTTCCCCGCTGAGGTTTGGGATATCGAGGTCCATGAAGCTCACCATCGCCGGAAGATCGATGCACCATCTGGAACGGCGCTGATGCTAGGCGAAGCAGCGGCCAGTGGTCGGGGCGTTCCGCTTGCTCCCGTCGAACGGCGCGGGCGCGATGGTATTATTGGCGAGCGAGCGCTTGGTGAAATCGGGTTTTCCGTATTGCGAGGCGGCGGCATCATTGGAGAGCACAGTGTGGTATTTGCCGCCGACGAAGAGATTCTGACACTGTCGCATTCCGCTTTGGATCGCGGCATGTTCGCGCGCGGTGCGTTGACTGCCGCACGCTGGGTTTCAGACCATGAACCCGGCGAATACGACATGCAGGACGTTCTTGGGATGTCGCCAATCTCCCGCTGAGTTTGCAACTGCCGCAAAGACTGCTCTTCACCCATTGCTGCAATTCGATTGGGTATCAACCGTCAGATTTTCACCACTAGGCCGCCGCGATCGCCAGCGCGTGACCGCGCGCGTTTTCGCGCAGCGCATCGAGGTGGATCGATTTGACCAATCCGGCGAGATCGCCTTCGGCGGACTGCCCGCCCAATTCCTTCAGCATCAGCCAGCTGACTTCCTGGACGCCGGCGAGGCGCTTGCCATTGGCGACCTCGCGCCAGACCTTCAGCGCGCGCAGGATGATGGCGTGCGTGGCCGCGGCCAGGCCAGCGCTGCGGAGCAGTGCCTGCAGCGCCACGTCGTGCCCGCCGGCCAGCAGCGCCCTCACCCGTTGTTCGGATTGCTGGCTGAGCGCGACCAGCGCCGAGCCGAAGAAATCGACCTTGCCGTGCGCGATGGTGCGAATGATGAAGCTTGCGGTCAGGTCGCCGCGCAGGCGCAGATGCTCGATGAGCGCCGCATGTTCTTCCTGGCGCGTGCCTTCGATCAGCGTCAGGGAAGCCTTGACGCAGGCGTCGCGCATGACGCGCTCGGTTCTGGCACGGCCCATCAGCGCCAGGACCAGCGGCGAACCCTTGAGCGTTTCACCAAGTTTTATCAGCAGCATATGCCGGCAGTCAGCGGGCAGACGCGCATCCGATATCAGCGCTTCGCGCAGCGAAGGCAGATGGCCGTGGCGTTCGGCGATACGGCGGAAGCTGAGCGAAGCAATGTCGGCGCCGCTGTTGGCGAGAAGCGTGGCGCAGGCTTCCGGCTCGCCGATTTCGGCGATCGCGGCGGCGACCGCCATGGAGACGCGCGGACGATCGGCGATCACTTTCTGGATCGCCTTCTGGCCGCCGGCAACCCGGTCGATCAGATCGGCATCGGTAAGCAGCGGCGAACGTGCCAGCACCAGGCTGGCGACTTCCGGCTGATCAGACGCCAGCGCGCTGATGATCTGCAGCGGCGCGTGATGGCTCATCGACAGCGCCTCTGCAATCGCCAGCCGCACTTTCGACGAGGCATCGTCGAGCAGCAGCGTCAGCGCCGCCTCCGCCGCGCAGCGATCCTCGAAAGGCAGCTCGGCATTGATGTAGGCGTGAGCCAATGCGCTTGCTGCCGCGGCGCGCTCAGAGACCCTTGCCGTATGAATCCATTTCAGGAAATGCGAAACAACCATGCCGTCCGCTATGCCCCTAGCCCGAGTCCGTTCCCGCCCCAGTGAAGACCGTAGGCAGAAATGGTTTACGAACGGTTCACCATGTTTGTTAACTGGCCCATCTTTGTTAACTGGCTTGCGAGCGCGGTAGGCAGCGCCTATCAACCCTTCGAGCGACTTGCGCGCTTTCGGACGCACAAAGCACGCTAACACTTTGAAGCATCGTGCTTTCCAAAAAATCGATTCCGATTTTCGGGGCGATGCGGCAGCGGAGGAGATCGACCATGGCCGGGCTTTATCTGGAAGAGTTCGTCGTCGGCCACGTCTTCCAGCACACGCTGCGGAAAACCGTCACCGAAAGCGACAACATGCTGTTCTCGGTAATGACGCTGAACCCGCAGCCGCTGCACATCGATTTCGATTTCGCCGCCAAAAGCGAATGGGGCAAGCCGCTGGTCAATTCGCTGTTCACGCTGGGCCTGATGATCGGTATTTCGGTGAACGACATCACCGTCGGCACCACCGTCGCCAATCTCGGCATGAAGGAAACGGTGTTTCCGCATCCGGTCTTCCACGGCGACACCATCCGCGTCGAGACGACGGTGGTGTCGGTGCGCGACTCCAGGTCGAAGCCGGACCGCGGCATCGTCGAATTCGAGCACCGCGCCTACAACCAGGATGACGTGCTCGTCGCCAAATGCACGAGGCAGGCGATGATGATGAAGAAGGCGGCGTGACCGATGCGCTCGCTGCTGTTCGTTCCCGGCGATTCGGAAAAGAAGCTGGAAAAGGCGATTGGCGCCGGCGCCGACGTGGTCATCGTCGATCTCGAGGATTCGGTCGCGCCACAAAACAAAACCTTGGCCCGCGATATCGCCGCACGCTTCATCAGCGGACACGGGCATCAAACCAGATCCGCAATCTATGTCCGCATCAACGATCTTTCGACAGGCCTGGCGGATGACGATCTGGCGGCACTCGTGCCAGTGAAACCCGACGGCATCATGCTGCCGAAGTCGAACAGCGGACAGGATGTCCAGCAGCTCTCGGCCAAGCTCAGGGTGCACGAGGCCGAAAGCGGGGTGCCGGACGGTGCGATAAGAATCCTGCCGATCATCACCGAAACGGCTGCCGGCGTGCTGGCGGCCGCGAGCTACGCCAACGCAAGTGCGCGGCTTGTCGGCGTGACCTGGGGTGCGGAAGATCTCTCGGCAGCAATCGGCGCGCGCACGGCGCGCGACGAGAATGGCCGCTACACCGATGTGTTCCGCTTCGCCCGCACCATGACCATCCTCGCCGCCGGTGCCGCGGAAGTCGCGGCGATCGACACGGTTTTTCCGCACTTCCGTGACATGGCCGGCTTCGAGGCGGAATGCGCCGAGGCCGAGCGCGACGGCTTCACCGGCAAGATGGCGATCCATCCGGCGCAGGTGCCTGTCATCAACGCCGCCTTCACGCCGTCGACCGAGGCGGTGAAACACTCCCTGGCGATCGTCCAGGCATTCGAGGCGGCTGGAAATCCCGGCGTCGTCGGCATCGGCGGCAAGATGTACGACCGGCCGCATCTCAAGCTGGCAGAGCGGCTTCTGGCACGCGCCAGGGCGGCAGGGATTTCGGCCTAAAATTTTCCCAGCCTAGTCTTTTCCCCAATGAGGCCGGCGCATCGAGAAGATCTCGCTGACGCTGGCATAATCCATATAGCCGAGACGGCCGACATTGCCGGCCCTGACGATATCGAAGATGCCGTCTATCAGGAAGGCATCGTCGATATGCACACCGACGACTTCGCCGGCGACGACGATGGCGCCGGTCGGTGTCCCGTCCAGCGCCTTTGGACGCATGATCTCCGTCACCCGGCATTCAAGCGCCGCGGGCGCCGCCGCCACGCGGGGTGGCGCAACCAGCCGCGACGGCGCCATGGCGAGATCGGCATAGTCGAATTCGGTGACGCCGCGCGGCGCATCGACTGCGGTGCGGACCATTTTTTCAGCGAGATCGCGGCTGACGAGATTGGCGACGAACTCGCCCGTTTCTTCGGCGAAGGTGGCGCTGTCCTTCTCGCCTTCGGACGAAAACCAGACGATAAAGGGCCGCGTCGAAAACGCATTGAAGAAAGAATAGGGGGCGAGGTTGACCTCGCCGGCCTTGTTCACCGTCGAGATCCAGCCGATCGGCCGTGGCGCCACGATCGCCTTGGACGGATCATGCGGCAGCCCATGCCCCTTTGCCGGCTCGTAGAACATTCAGCCCACCCATGGCCCTGCATAATCGGCATAGAGTTTTGCCGGATCCGGCCGCGGCCGCTCCGGCGCCGGCCCTTGGTAGGTGCCGATATGGATGAAGCCGACCACCCGCTCATGCGGCGCCAGCCCCAGGATCGCCCTGCCCTCCGGCACGTCGGAATACCAGTTGCTGATCATGTTGGTGCCATAGCCCAGCGCATTGGCTGATAGCATCAGGTTCATCGCCGCCATGCCGCCGGACAGGAACATCTCCCATTGCGGGATTTTTGGGTTCTCCTTCGGGCTCGACACCACGCCGATCACCAGCGGCGCGCGCGAAAAACGCGCCAGTTCCTGGTTATGGCGGCCTTCCGGCAGCGGCCCTTCGCGCTGTGCGGCAAGGGCTGCCAGCTTCTTGCCGATCTCGACGCGCGCCTCGCCCCGGTAGAGGATGAAGCGCCAGGGCTCGAGCCGGCCGTGGTCCGGCACCCGCGAGGCGGCTGCAATCATCGTCGCGATGTCAGCGTCGCTGGGCGCCGGTTCCTTCAACTCCGGGATCGGCGCGGAATTTCGGGTCAGCAGAAAGTCGATGATCGGCGACGCCATGGGCGCAAGACTCCTTGGAATTTAAGCTGAAGCGCACCATCGGGGCATCGGGCGGCTCGGGCATTGGCGCGGCGCGCCGACAAAGAGCCTCTGGCAGAAGCTGATCAGACTCTTAAGCCTTGAAATTGCCACCGCCTTGGGCTTCAACGCAAGCCATGTTTGAGGGGACATTGCGACTTTTCCTGATCTGGCTCGCAGCCGCACTGTTGATGGTGCCGGTGTCGCTTGCCGTCGCGCAGGATGCGGACGGCCTCGGTGATCTGAAACTTCCCGGAATGTCGAACTATGCGCCCCCGAAAAGCGATGCACCGCTGGCAGCGGCGAGCAGCGGGGCGATCACGCTGTCGGCGCAATTGACCGACAAGGGCGCCGACATCACACGCGGCATCGTCTGGCGCGTCTTCAAGCCTGACGCCACCGGCGACGGCAAGCTGCCGATGGTCGCTTCCGCCCATGGCGGCAGCGCGGTGTTCCAGCTCGAGCCCGGCAGCTATCTGGTCCACGCCTCTTACGGCCGGGCCGGAGCCACCAAGCGCATCACCGTCGGCAAGGACGCCAAGCGCGAAAGCCTCGTGCTCGATGCCGGCGGACTCAAGCTCGACGCCGTGCTGTCAGGCGGGGTGCGCATACCGCCGAAGAAATTGCGCTTTTCGATCTATGAAGGCCAGGCCGAGGCCAATCACGATCGCGCCCTGATCATACCCGACGTCGAGCCGAACAGCGTCGTGCGGCTGAACGCGGGCGTCTATCATGTCGTCTCGACCTATGGCTCGGTGAATGCGGTCATCCGCTCCGACATCCGCGTCGAGGCCGGCAAGCTGACCGAAGCGGCCGTCGAGCATCGTGCGGCGGAGATGACCATGAAGCTGGTGCGCGAGCCGGGTGGAGAGGCGATCGCCGACACCTCCTGGTCGTTGCTCAACGAATCCGGCGATCCCATCCAGGAAACCGTCGGCGCCTTTGCTTCGATGGTGCTTGCCGAGGGCGACTACACAATCATCGCCAAGAACCGCGACCGCATCTACCAGAAAGATTTTACGGTCGTGGCCGGGCAGAACCAGGAAATCCAGGTTTTGGCCACGGAGGCCTCGGCGATCGATCCTCAGGAAGGCGCGGACTAGACGTCCGAACCCTGTGCGGGAACCGGTCCAGCAGCGTATGATTGATTGCCGATCAAGCCGCGTTGCGCATGCGTTGCGGCAGAAACTGGCCGCGGCCGCGCGGTTCCGCCGGAGCCAGATCGAAGACAGCCCGGTAAAGCCGCTCGAGCAAAGCCTTGCGGTCGCCCACCTGCTCCAGTTCGTCCCATCCCAGCACGTCGCCGACGCGCACGTCGATCGATTTGCCGGACAGCCGACCGAATTCGTGGATGAGCAGCGAAGTACGCAGCGTCAGCGAAGCCCTGCCGACGAACTTCGCGACGCGCCCGTCACGCTCGGCCAGGTTCATGGGTCCGCTGACCAGGTGGAACAGCCGCCCGTTCTGGCCGGAAAAGTGCATTGGGACAACCGACGCCTTGGCATCCCTAACGAGACGGGCCGGAAACATCTTCCACGGCAGGTCGCGCGCCCGGCCAAAACCTTTCGGCGCGGTGGCGACGCCGCCCGCGGGGAAGACGACGATGATGACGCCGTCTTTCAGCAGCCGCACCGCCTCATGGCGCACCGCCATGTTGTTCCTGAGCGCGTCCTTGGTCTCGGAAAAGTCGATCGGCAGCGAATAGGGCTCCATCTCGCGGATCTTGAGCAGATCCTTGTGGATCATGACACGGAACGGGCGCTGAAGCTGCTCGGCCAGCGACAGCACCGCAATGCCGTCGCCGATGCCGAACGGGTGGTTGGCGACGATCACCAGCGGCGTGTCAGGCAATTTTTCCGGCGGCCATTGGCCGGTGGTCCGCACCCTGACATCGATCAGCTCCAGCATGCGGCTGAACACGTGCTCGCCGGTCGGTACCACATGGCGGCGCCAAAAGTCATAGAGCGCCGCGAAGCGGTCGCGGCCGGACAGGCCTTCGATGGAGTGGATGAACCAGCGCGTCAATGTCGGCTGATGCGGGCTGGCATAGGAGAGCTCGGGAAACGGTCTTTCGCGCATCTTCAGCTTGAGCATGAGGCTCGTTACTAGGCTGGCGTGACAAGCGTATGAAATGGGTGCAGGTGAAAAGGCGGCGGATCGCTCCACCGCCATTTCGTCGACAATCCAGCTGAACTCAGGCCGCTCGTTTGCGCTTGCGGTCGGGCGTCACCGCCTCTTCGGCAAGCATCGCCACCGCCTGGCCAAGGCCAAGCGACTCCTGGTCGCGCGAGCCGAGCCGGCGGATGTTGACGGTCTCTTCCTCCGCCTCGCGCTTGCCGCAGACGAGGATGACCGGAACCTTGGCCAGGCTGTGCTCGCGGACCTTGTAGTTGATCTTCTCGTTGCGAAGATCGGCTTCCGCCAACAGTCCGGCCGCCTTCAGCTGCGCGACGACCTTTTGCGCGTAGTCGTCGGCATCGGAGGTAATCGTTGCAACCACCACTTGCAGCGGCGCGAACCACAGCGGGAAATGGCCGGAATAGTTCTCGATCAGGATGCCGAGGAAGCGCTCCATCGAACCGCAGATGGCGCGATGCACCATCACCGGCTGCTTTTTTTCCGAATCCGAGCCGATGTAGAAGGCGCCGAACCGTTCCGGCAGGTTGAAATCGACCTGCGTGGTCCCGCATTGCCAATCGCGGCCGATGGCATCCTTCAGCACATATTCGAATTTTGGCCCGTAGAACGTGCCCTCGCCCGGATTGACGCCGGTCTTGATCCGGTTGCCCGACCGCGCTGCGATCTTGTCGAGCACGTCCTGCAGCACGCCCTCGGCATGATCCCACATAGCGTCGGTGCCGACCCGTTTTTCGGGACGCGTCGCCAGCTTGACGGTGATTTCGTCGAAGCCGAAATCGGCATAGGTCGACAGGATCAGGTCGTTGATCTTGATGCACTCGTCGGCGAGCTGTTCCTCGGTGCAGAAGATGTGGGCATCGTCCTGGGTAAAGCCGCGCACGCGCATCAGCCCATGCAGCGCGCCGGACGGCTCATAGCGATGCACATTGCCGAATTCCGCAAGTTTTACCGGCAGATCGCGGTAGGACTTCAGGCCGTGCTTGAAGATCTGGACGTGGCCGGGGCAGTTCATCGGCTTCAGTGCAAACATCCGGTCGTCGTCGGTGTCGTCGCCGGCAACCGTCACCTTGAACATGTTGTCCCGGTACCAGCCCCAGTGACCTGACGTCTCCCACAGACTCTTGTCGAGCACTTGCGGCGCGTTGACTTCCTGATAGCCCTGCTCGTCGAGGCGGCGGCGCATGTAGTTGACCAGGTTCTGGAACAGTCTCCAGCCCTTGGCATGCCAAAAGACGACGCCCGGCCCCTCCTCCTGGAAATGGAACAGGTCCATCTCGCGGCCGAGCTTCCTGTGGTCGCGCTTTTCGGCTTCCTCCAGCATGGTCTGATAGGCATCGAGCTGCGCCTGATCGGCCCAGGCCGTGCCATAGATGCGGGTCAGCATCGGGTTGCTCGAATCGCCGCGCCAATAGGCGCCGGCCACCTTCATCAGCTTGAAGGCGCTGCCGATCTGTCCGGTCGAGACCATATGCGGGCCGCGGCAGAGGTCGAACCAATCGCCCTGCGCATAGATTTTTAGGTCCTGATCTTCGGGAATGGCGTCGATCAGTTCCAGCTTGTAGCGCTCGCCCTTGTCGGCGAAGATCTTCTTCGCCTTCTCGCGCGACCAGACCTCTTTGGTGAACGGCTTGTTACGCGCGATGATCTCGCGCATCTTCTTCTCGATCACCGGGAAATCGTCGGGCGTGAACGGCTCGGTGCGGGCAAAATCATAGTAGAAGCCGTTCTCGATCACCGGGCCGATGGTCACCTGCGTGCCCGGCCACAATTCCTGCACGGCTTCGGCCAGCACGTGCGCTGCGTCATGACGGATGAGCTCCAGTGCGCGCGGGTCTTCGCGGGTGATGATCTCGACCTTGCCGGACTTGCCGAGCGGGTCGGAAAGATCGCGCACTACGCCATCGATCGAGTAGGCGACCGCCTTCCTGGCCAGCGACTTCGAGATCGATTCCGCCAGGCCGGCGCCGGTCATCGCCGCTTCGTAGTCGCGGACGGAGCCATCGGGAAATGTCAGGGAAACGGCATTCAGCATAAAATTCTCCTATCCAGTCCCGCAAACGAGCGCGGGTGGTGAAATGCATGTCGCCCAAAAGTGTGCAGCGGTTTTTGCCGACGACATGCATAAAGTAAAAAGCCGGATGCGTCCGGCGGCAGTCTTTTATGGGCAGATTTTCGTGCCGTAAAGGCGAATGGCCGATCACTTGCTGTTGTTGATGAGATTCGGCAGCTCTTTCAGGAACATCGCCCGCGCCTGAGGCCCCTTCGGCGTATCGGAACGTTTCGTATCGATTACCAGGCGGGCAAAGACGATGCTGCGCGCATCCTTGTTCGCCCAGCCGACAAACCAGCCAAGCGAGCGCCAGCCAAGCGGGCCCTTGTCGGCGCTGTCGCCAAGCCTGGTGGTCCCGGTCTTGCCCTGCACCGTCCAGCCACCTGACCGGAAGGTCGGCAAGATCGCTTTGGTCATCGCGTGGGCTTTGGCCGAAACCGGCAGTTCGCCGGCAAGCAGCCGGCGCATGAAATTCACCTGTTCGACCGGCGATATCTCAAGGGAAGAATTCACCCAGGACCGGGTGAGGCCATCATTCTTGCCGGCATTGCCGGCAACATCGGTGTTGCCGTAGTCGAATTTCGAGACATAGCCGGCAAACCGCTCGTTGCCGAGCCGGCGGGTGATTTCCTGCGAAAACCACAGCACCGAGTCTTTTTCCCAGATCGTCGGGTCGACGGTTTTCTGATCCCGCTTTGCCGCCTTGAACTCGGGCTTGTAGTCCCAGGCCGGCGTGTGCTCGTCGCTCAGGATTCCCGCGTCATAGCCGATCAGGGCCAAGGCGACCTTGAAAGTCGAGGCGGGACTGAAGCGTTGGTCGCAGACCCCGTCCCGATACAGCGTTTCACCGCTTGCAGCATCCAGGATCAGCGTGCATTCGACCTCCCCCAGCGGCGCCGATTGTGCGCGGATCGGAAAACCAAAAAGCCAGGCCAGAAGGTAGATAACCAAGGCGAAAACGAATGGACGGCGGTCTATCTGGCGCATTGGCAATCTCTCCTGATGGCGATCAGGAGCGGCTTAGCGAGGCGTCTTGTCTCGATTTTGTCTTAAATGCGCAACGTGCGGTTAACCCTAGCAAATCGTAAAGATCCTGCTCTGGTTGCAGAGCTTACGTCCCACCGGCATCGGTTTCCGGATCACTGCGCTTTTTCCCGATCCGCCAGTACCGCCAGGGTGTGAACCAGACATAGCGCTCGGCCAGCACCTCCGGCACAAGGTCGATGCCATGCGTTCCGCCCGGCCCGCAGCGCAGCACGCGGAAAAACCCCATCCAGCCGCCGGCCCATAGCCCATGGCGGGCGATCGCTTCGTGCGCGTATTCGGAACAGGTCGGCAAATGCCGGCAGGAATTGCCGACAAAGCCGGACAGCGTCAGCTGGTAGAAGCGCACGAGTGAGGTGCCGAGGATTCGGCCGGGCGTCTTGCGCCAGGGGCCCGGCCAGTTGCGTGTATATCGCGGCCTCTGATGCGTGTGATCCGTCGCCATTTGACGGCTACGCCGCCTGTTCGGCGCGCTTCTTCTCGATCTGGCCGATCGCGTCGACCACCGCATCGAAGGTCAGCATGGTCGAGGCATGGCGCGCCTTGTAGTCGCGCACCGGCTCGAGGTATCTGAGATCGGCGAAGCGGCCTTGCGGCGGTGCGCCGTTTTCCTTCAGCATCTTCAGCATCGTCTCGCGAACGCTGCGCAACTCATCCGCGCTGGCGCCGACGACATGCTGCGCCATGATTGAGGACGACGCCTGGCCAAGCGCGCAGGCTTTGACGTCATGGGCGAAATCGGTGACGATACCGTCATCCATCTTCAGATCGACGGTCACCGTCGAGCCGCACAGCTTGGAGTGCGCGCGCGCGGTTGCATCGGGATGGTCGAGCCGGCCGATCCGCGCGATATTCCCGGCAAATCCCAGAATTTTCGCATTGTAGACGTCGTCGATCATATTTTTCCAATCCGTCGCCGCCGAGCGAACAGCGATTGCCGCAGACGGCCTTCCTTTCGCTCGCAACGATCATATATAATGCTGGTACTCGGGTATGGACAAGGCGACCAACGACCGCGTCCCTGCTCAATTCACTTCACGCCGCTTACGGGCTGGAAACAGGGCACGTTTCTAACACCCGAAAGGTCGTGGTCCGTTCAACTCGTTCCTCCTGAGAGGGGAACTACGGGAGACGCCTTTATGGATGCCGTCATCAAGAAATTCATGCCCCCTTCCGCCTATATGGAAAAGCCGGTCACCGATCGGCCGACCGAAGCCGAAGCCGAGGCCGCGGTGCGCACGCTGTTGCGCTGGACCGGCGACAATCCGGACCGGGAGGGCCTGGTCGATACGCCAAAGCGTGTGGTGAAGGCCTATCGCGAAATGTTCGGCGGTTACGACAAATGCCCGGCCGAAGAACTCGGCCGCACCTTCGAGGAGGTCGCCGGCTATGACGATCTTGTACTCGTCAAGGATATAACCTTCCATTCGCATTGCGAGCACCACATGGTGCCGATCATCGGCAAGGCGCATGTCGGCTATCTGCCGGACGGCAAGGTCGTCGGCCTGTCCAAGATCGCCCGCGTCGTCGATATCTTTGCCCAGCGCCTGCAGACCCAGGAAGCGATGACCGCACAGATCGCCGGCGTCATCCAGGATGTGCTCAATCCCCGCGGCGTCGCCGTCATGCTCGAAGCCGAGCATATGTGCATGGCCATGCGCGGCATTCGCAAGGAAGGCTCGACGACGCTGACCTCGACCTTCACCGGCGTCTTCAAGGACACGCCCGAGGAACAGGTCCGTTTCGTCACCATGGTGCGCGGCGGCAGGGGCTGAACGAGCCTCGCCGGCCGCCAGCCGTGGTCGCGAGAAATGAGAACCGGTTCTCGGATCAGATCATGGCCAAACAACAAGACAGAGCCTCGCCCATTCCGATCCTTTCGGACTGGGCGAGGTTCTGAACAAGGACCGGCGATGTCGGCAGTGGAATTTCCGAAAGCTCCATCAGACAAGAAAACACTGGAAGAAAGCACGGTCTTTTCGCCGCGCTTCGATGCCGGCGGCCTGATCACGGTCGTCGTCACCGATGCCGAAGACGGCATGCTGCTGATGGTCGCGCATATGAACGCCGAGGCGCTGGCGCTGACGCTGGAAACCGGCATCGCCCACTACTGGTCGCGCTCGCGCAGCGCTCTGTGGAAGAAGGGCGAAACATCCGGGAATGTCCAGAAAATCGTCGAGATCCTCACGGATTGTGACCAGGACGCAATATGGCTGCGCGTCAAAGTGATGGGCCACGACGCAACCTGCCACACCGGCCGGCGTTCCTGCTTTTATCGGACGGTGGGACTGATCGACGGCAAGGGGACGCTTGCCAGCGATGGCAGCAAGCCGCTGTTCGATGCGCAAGAAACGTATCGAAAGCCTCATGAACCATCTATTTGAACCATTCGCCGAACTGCAATCACGTATATTCATGATTTCGATACGGCCTGCCGATAATTTAGCCGCGGGACAAGGGAGATTGTGATGCTCGAATGGGCGTCATTGCATAACAGACCAGACGTTCGGGAGGCCAATGGCCTGTCATCGTCCGCCGGTGCATTCGAAAAGAGCCCCGCCGGGAAAACAGGCATTTCGCTGGCATTGGGCGGCGGCTGCGCGCGTGGCTGGGCCCATATCGGCGTGCTGCGCGCGCTCGACGAAGCCGGCATCGAAGTGACGATGATCGCCGGCACCTCGATCGGCGCGCTGGTCGGCGGCTGCTACCTTGCCGGCAAGCTGGATGAGCTGGAAGAATTCGCCAGAAGCCTGACCAAGCGGCGCATTTTTGGTCTTCTCGATCTCAACCTGCGCGGCAGCGGACTGTTCGGTGGCATGAAGCTCGATGCACGGCTGCGCGAGCACATGGCCGGCATCCGTTTCGAGGATCTGCCAAAACCTTTCGTCTGCGTCACCACGGAGATCCGCACCGGCCATGAAATCTGGCTGTCGGGCGGCTCGCTGATCACCGCCATGCGCGCCTCCTACGCCCTGCCCGGCGTGTTCGAACCGGTCAGTTGCAACGGGCGCGTGCTGGTCGACGGCGCGCTGGTCAATCCGGTCCCAGTCTCGGTCTGCCGCGCCTACGAGCAGCCGCTCGTGGTCGCGGTGAACCTTCACTACGATCTGTTCGGCCGCGCCGCCGTCATCAAGCACAGCGCCGGCGAACTGGTCGTCGAGAAGGACGCGCCAAGGCCCGGCCTGATCGACACAGGGCATCAGTACCAGACACGGCTCGGCATCACCGGGGTTATGGTCGAAGCCTTCAACATCATCCAGGATCGCATTTCGCGGGCGCGTCTTGCCGGCGACCCGCCTGATATGTCGCTGCAGCCAAAACTCAGCCATATCGGCCTGACCGAATTCCATCGCGCCGACGAGGCGATCCGCATCGGCTACCAGGTGACGATGGCGCAGATCGACGAGTTGGCCCGCCTGCAGGCGGTTCTCGCCTGAAGCGCGACCCGAACTGAAGGTCCGCGCAGAAAACGGAAGCTATCCTCAGGCGCGCGCGGCATCGACGATGCGGAACTGCACCGTGCGGTTGCCGTTCCAGTGATTGCCCGACAGCGAACCGGCGACATGCACCGGCTTGCCCCTGTTCTTGAACAAGAATTCGCCGAGCGCCGTATCGACGGCGCGAAACGCGATCGCCTGGATGCGGCCGCCGCTTTCCGACTGCAACTCGGCGCGGATGTGATTGGTGCCGACCGGCCTTGCATCGGCAAGGCGATGGCGCGGCAGCGCGAAGACCGGTGCGACATGCCCGGCGCCGAACGGGCCGGCTTTCTCCAGTGCATCGAGCAGGCCAAGCGTCGCGCCTTCGGCGGCGAGCGCGCCGTCGATCGCCAGGCTTTCCTCGCCTTGCAGCCGGAACACCTCGGCCGCCGCTCGTTCCTCGAAGAAGGCCCTGAGCGCGCCAAGTTTCGCCCGCTCCACCGTGATGCCGGCCGCCATGCCATGGCCGCCGCCCTTGACGATCAGCCCGGCAATGGCCGCCTCGCGCACCAGCCGGCCAAGATCGAAGCCCGACACCGAACGGCCGGACCCGGTGCCGACACCATTGGCGTTGAAGGCGATGGCGAAAGCCGGCCGGCGCGCATGGTCCTTGAGCCGCGAGGCCAGCAGGCCGACGATGCCCGGATGCCAGTTGGAGCTCGCGGTGACGACGATGGCCGGGCCATTGCCGCCGGCAAGCTCGGCATCGGCCTCGACGCGCGCCGCGGCCAGCATTTCCAGTTCCATCTGCTGCCGCTCCTGATTGAGCCGGTCCAGCGTCTCGGCGATGGTGCGGGCCTCGACGGGATCGTCGGTGGCGAGCATGCGGCTGCCGAGTGCTGCGTCGCCGATGCGCCCACCGGCATTGATGCGCGGGCCGATCAGATAGGCCAGATGAAAGGTGCTGACCGGCTCGCCGATGCGCGAGACCCGCGCCAACGCCGCCAATCCTTCGTTCCTCTGCTGGCGTGCGATCTGCAGTCCCTTGACCACGAAGGCGCGGTTGACGCCGGTCAGCGGCACCACGTCGCAAACGGTGGCCAGCGCAACGAGGTCGAGCAAGCCGAGCAGGTCCGGCGGTGCGGCATCGGGCAACCGGCCGCGCAGGATTCTCGCCGTCTGCACCAGCGCCAGGAAGACGACGCCGGCGGCACAAAGATGGCCCTGCCCCGAAAGGTCGTCCTCGCGATTGGGATTGACGACCGCAACCGCTGCCGGCAACGGACCGCCGAGCTGGTGGTGGTCGAGCACCACGACATCGGCGCCGGCAGCGTTCGCCGCGTCGACGGATACGGCGCTGTTGGTACCGCAATCGACGGTGACGATCAGCGTCGCGCCGCGCGAGACGAGTTCGCGCATCGCTTCCGGATTGGGGCCGTATCCTTCGAAGATACGATCCGGTATGTAGATCTCCGCAGGCACCGAGAAATGCGTGAGGAACCGCTTGAGCAGCGCCGACGAGGCGGCGCCGTCGACATCGTAGTCGCCGAAGATCGCCACCTTTTCCCTGGCAACGACTGCCCCGGCGATGCGGGCGGCGGCCTTGTCCATGTCGGTCAGCGACGCCGGGTCCGGCAAAAGATCGCGGATGGTCGGATCCAGGAACCGCTCGGTCTGCTCGGCGGTCACGCCGCGCCCGGCAAGCACGCGCGCAACGATGTCCGGCACGCCATAGCCTTGCGCTATGGCAAGCGCGGTCATGTCCTGCCGCTCGGTCAACCGGTGCTCCCAGGAAACACCTGATGCCGACTGCCTGACATCGAGGAAGATACGGTTTTCGCCCGTCATGCGACGCGCCGTCTGCGGATTGTCATTTCTCACAATATGCGACGGCCACCCGAGTCGGGAATCAAAACCTTTTCCAGATCCTGGTGCCTGGCCTTGATCTCGCGCACGGTGCGCGACGACGAGCGCAGCACGATCGTATGCGTTGTGATAAAATTGCGGCCGAACTTGACGCCGGCCAGCATGTTGCCGTCGGTCACGCCGGTTGCTGCGAACAGCACGTCGCCGCGCGCCATGTCCTGCGCGCGGTAGACCCGCTTCGGATCCAAAATGCCCATCTTCGCCGCGCGCGCCAGCTTTTGCGGCGTGTCGAGGATCAGCCTTCCCTGCATCTGGCCGCCGGTGCAGCGCAACGCTGCCGCCGCCAGCACACCCTCCGGCGCGCCGCCGGTGCCGAGATAGATGTCGATGCCGGTTTCGTCCGGATCGGTGGTATGGATGACGCCGGCGACGTCACCATCGCCGATCAGCCGGATCGCAGCGCCCGTGGCGCGCACCGCCTCGATCAGCGCGCCATGGCGCGGCCGGTCGAGGATGCAGGCGGTGATCTCCGACACCGCCACGCCCTTGGCCCTGGCCAGGCTGGCGATGTTTTCGGCTGGCGCGGCATCGATGTCGATGACGCCGTCCGCATAACCCGGGCCAATGGCGATCTTGTCCATATAGACGTCGGGCGCGAACAGAAGGCTGCCCTTTTCCGCAATGGCGATGACCGCCAGTGCATTGGGCAGGTTCTTGGCGCAGATCGTCGTGCCTTCGAGCGGATCGAGCGCAATATCGACCGCCGGGCCCTTGCCGGAACCGACCTCTTCGCCGATATAGAGCATCGGCGCCTCGTCGCGCTCGCCTTCGCCGATCACCACCGTGCCGTTGATGGCGAGGCGGTTGAGCTCTTCGCGCATCGCGTCGACCGCGACCTGGTCGGCGGCCTTTTCGTCGCCGCGTCCGCGCAATCTGGCTGCCGCTACGGCGGCGCGTTCGGTGACACGCACCAGTTCCATGGTGAGTATCCGGTCAAGGCCGGCGACGATGTTCTGGGCAACGTTCATCGGTGGACAATCCTCGTTGGCACATTGCCTCCCGCCAGAGGCGCGCCGGTTGTGTCAAAGCTCCATGACAACAGCAAGACCTCTGCGGGCCTTTTTTGAAAACACAACGATATCAATCGATTGAAGGAGAAGAGCGATATGCCTATTCCGCCCGCTCGATGCGGATGACCTGCGGCTTGTCGGTCAGATGATCGTCCCTGGTGATGCCGTCGACGGCCTTGCGGACCGCCGCTTCCGTCGTCTCGTGGGTGACGAGGATCACTGTCTTCTGCAAGGCGGTATCCGGCCCGGCGGCGTGCTGCACGATCGATTCCAGCGAAATCTCGTTGTCGGCCATGCGCTTGGCGATGGCGGCAAAGACCCCGATGCGGTCATGCACGGTCAGCCGGATGAAATAGCCGCCCGCATGGCTGCGCATCTGCGCCTTCTTGTACGGCCGCAATTCCTTCGCCGGCAGGCCGAACACCGGACCGTGCTGGAAGCCGGGCCGGCTCTTGGCGATGTCGGCAATGTCGCCGACCACCGCCGATGCGGTGGCGTTGCCGCCGGCACCCGGACCGGAGAGCAAAAGCTCGCCAAGGATATCGGTTTCGATGGCCACCGCATTGGTGACGCCGTGCACCTGCGCGATGACCGAGGCCGTCGGCACCATGGTCGGGTGCACGCGCTGTTCGATACCGCTTTCCGTGCGCTGCGCGACGCCGAGCAGCTTTATCCGGTAGCCGAGATCGCCGGCCGCGCGGATGTCGGCCTGGCTGATGTTGGAAATGCCTTCCATGTAGATGTCGTTGGCGGCAATCCTCGTGCCGAAGGCAAGGCTGGTCAGGATCGACAGCTTGTGCGCGGTATCGTGGCCCTCGATGTCGAAGGTCGGGTCGGCCTCGGCATAGCCCAGCCGCTGCGCATCTTTCAGGCATTCGTCGAACGACAGGCCCTCGGCTTCCATGCGGGTCAGGATGTAGTTGCAGGTGCCGTTGAGGATGCCGAAGACGCGGGTCACCGAATTGCCGGCCATCGCCTCGCGCATCGTCTTGATGACCGGAATGCCGCCCGCCACCGCCGCCTCGTAATTGAGCAGTACGCCCTTCTTCTCGGCGGTCTCGGCCAGCGCCACGCCATGTTTGGCAAGCAGCGCCTTGTTGGCGGTGACGACGTGGCGGCCGGCTTCAAGCGCCGCTTTCACGGATGAATGCGACGGCCCCTCGTCGCCGCCGATCAGTTCGACGAAGACATCGATCTCGGCGGTCTGCGCCATTCTTACCGGATCGTCGAACCACTTGGCCGCGCCGAGATCGACGCCGCGGTCGCGGTTGCGATCGCGGGCCGAAACGGCCGACACGACGACCTCGCGGCCGCATTGCCGAGTCAGTTCCGCCGCCTTGTCGCGCAGCACGCGCGCCACCGAAGCGCCGACAGTGCCGAGACCGGCGATTCCAACACGCAACGCTTCAGCCATGTCCGGCGACGCCCCTCAAGAATTTGGTCGATGTGATCTGTGGCAACTCAACGATGCGCGGCGAGCGGCACCACATTGTTGGGCTGTTTGGCGCTGGACGCCAGGAAGCGCTTGATGTTGCGCGCCGCCTGCCGGATCCGGTGCTCGTTCTCGACCAGCGCGATGCGCACATGGTCGTCGCCATGCTCGCCGAAGCCGACGCCCGGCGCCACCGCCACGTCGGCGTGCTCGATCAGAAGCTTGGAGAATTCGAGCGAGCCGAGATGCTTGAACGGCTCCGGGATCGGCGCCCAGGCGAACATCGACGCCGCCGGCGCCGGGACGACCCAGCCGGCACGGCTGAAGGCGTCGACCATGACGTCGCGGCGCTTGTGGTAGATGTCGCGCACTTCGGCGATGTCGGCGCCGTCGCCGTTGAGCGCATGCGCCGCCGCCACCTGGATCGGCGTGAAGGCGCCGTAGTCGAGATAGGATTTCACCCGCGTCAGCGCCGAGATCAGCCGCTCGTTGCCGACGGCAAAACCCATGCGCCAGCCGGGCATCGAAAAGGTCTTCGACATCGAGGTGAACTCGACCGCCACGTCGATCGCGCCCGGCACCTGCAGCACCGAGGGCGGCGGATTGCCGTCGAAATAGATTTCCGAATAGGCAAGGTCAGACAGGATGATGATGTCGTTCTTCTTGGCGAAGGCCACCACCTCCTTGTAGAAATCGAGCGAGGCGACCTGCGCCGTCGGGTTCGACGGATAATTGAGGATCAACGCCAGCGGCTTGGGGATCGAATGGCGGATGCCGCGCTCCAGCGCCGGAATGAAGCCGTCGTCCGGTTCCACCTGCAACGAGCGGATGACGCCGCCCGACATGATGAAGCCGAAAGCGTGGATCGGATAGGTCGGGTTTGGGCACAGGATCACGTCGCCGGGCGCAGTGATCGCCTGCGCCATATTGGCGAAGCCCTCCTTCGAGCCCAGCGTCGCCACCACTTGCGTGTCCGGGTCGAGTTTCACGCCGAAACGGCGGGCATAGTAATTGGCCTGGGCGCGGCGCAAGCCTGGAATGCCGCGCGACGATGAATAGCGATGCGTGCGCGGGTCGCGCACGACCTCGCACAATTTGTCGACGATGGCCTTGGGCGTCGGCAGGTCCGGATTGCCCATGCCAAGGTCGATGATGTCGGCGCCGCGCGATCGGGCACTGGCCTTCAGCCGGTTGACCTGCTCGAAGACGTAGGGCGGAAGCCGGCGGACCTTGTGAAATTCTTCCATGTCGTTTCCAGTGGTGGGTTCAATTCCAGACGGTCAAAGTGGTTTTGGCAAAGGTGCCCGTCGGTGGTGCTTGTCGGTCGCGCGATATAATCCTATTTGCAGGTAGGGTCGAGGGCGGGATCGCATTTGGCTTCGATCTGCTTCAGCGCATCGGCGCCGTGCTGCTTCGCCAATGTGTTCAGCGCCGCCGGGTTCGCGACCTTGACCGCGCCGCGCTTTGAGCCCTGCGCCTGTGCCTCCGCCTTCAACTGGGCGAGCTTGGCGTTCTTTTCCGCCTCGGTGAATTGCTCCGCCGCCGCCTGCGGCGGGATATTCAGGTTCGGATAGGTGCCGGTGTTCTTCGGCCCGTCGGTAGCCGCGACAGGCGTGGCGCCCTCGATGTTGGTGCTCGAACAGCCGGCGATCGCCAAAAAGACGACCGCCGCGCCTGTGCGGCAAAAACGACCGGTGCCAGAAAAAACAGTTTTGCCAGTATCAGTCGTCATATTGTTTCCCGGGCAGCCAAGATAGAGCACGTTGGACCCTGTTGGATGTGCCATGATACTATGTCAAGAAAACGCTTCGGGAGGAACCCCGCGAACCATGTCCAAAACACCCGATTCGGGCAAAGCGGAAGATGACCGGCCTTCGACCGTCGAGCAATATCTGGTCAAGGATCCGGAGCGCTTCGCCTTGAACATGGCCCGCATGATCGAGCAGGCCGGCAAGGCGGCTTCCGCATGGGCCGAGCCGCGCGAAAAAGGCGACGTGCGCGATCATGTCGCGGAGCCGGTCGTCGACATGGTGAAAACCTTCTCCAAGCTCAGCGAATACTGGCTTTCCGATCCGCAGCGCGCGCTGGAGGCGCAAACGCGGCTGTTCTCCGGCTACATGACCGTCTGGGCCAACTCCATCCAGCGCCTCAGCGACGGCGGCGAAGACGCCGAAGGCGCGTTCAAGCCCGAGCCCGGCGATAAGCGTTTCCAGGACCCGGAATGGGGCCGCAACGCTTTCTTCGATTTCCTCAAGCAGGCCTATCTCGTCACCTCGCGCTGGGCGAACGACCTGGTCGAACACGCCGATGGCCTGGACGAGCACACCCGCCACAAGGCCGGTTTCTACGTCAAGCAGGTGTCCAACGCCATTTCGCCGTCGAATTTCATCCTGACCAACCCGGAACTGTTTCGCGAGACCATCGCCTCGAATGGCGAAAACCTGGTGCGCGGCATGAAGATGCTGGCCGAGGACATCGCCGCCGGCAAGGGCGACCTGAAACTGAGGCAGGCCGACTATTCGTCCTTCGAGATCGGCAAGAACCTGGCCACGACACCCGGCAAGGTGGTGGGCCGCAGCGACGTCGCCGAGATCCTGCAATATGATCCGGCGACCGAGACCGTGCTCAAGCGGCCGCTGCTGATCTGTCCGCCATGGATCAACAAATTCTACATTCTCGATCTCAACCCGCAAAAATCCTTCATCCGCTGGGCGGTCGAGCAGGGCCACACCGTCTTCGTCATCTCCTGGATCAACCCGGACGAGCGGCACGGCACCAAGAGCTGGGAGGCCTATATCAGAGAGGGCCTGCAATACGGCCTGGACACGATCGAAAAGGCCACCGGCGAACAGGACGTCAACGCCGTCGGCTATTGCGTCGGCGGCACGTTGCTGGCAGCCGCCCTGGCGCTTTTGGCGCAGGAGGGCGACCACCGCATCAAATCGGCCACCTTCTTCACCACGCAGGTCGATTTCACCCATGCCGGCGACCTGAAAGTGTTCGTCGACGAGGAGCAGGTCGCGGCCGTCGAAAAGGCGATGAACGAGAAAGGCTATCTCGACGGCACCAAGATGGCGACCGCCTTCAACATGCTGCGCTCGGGCGACCTGATCTGGCCCTATGTCGTCAACAACTACATGCGCGGCAAGGATCCCCTGCCCTTCGACCTGCTCTACTGGAACGCCGATTCGACCCGCATGGCCGCAGCCAACCATTCCTTCTACCTGCGCAATTGCTATCTCGAGAACAGACTTTCGCAAGGCGAGATGGAACTGGCGGGCCGCGTGGTATCGCTGAAGGATGTCACCATCCCGGTCTACAACCTCGCCTCCAAGGAAGACCATATCGCGCCGGCGCTTTCGGTGTTCCTCGGTTCGAAATATTTCGGCGGCGAGGTCGACTACGTCCTGGCCGGCTCCGGCCACATCGCCGGCGTCGTCAATCCGCCGGCGGCGCAGAAATATCACTACTGGACCGGCGGCAAGCCAACCGGCGACTTCAACGAGTGGCTCGCCAAGGCCACCAACCATCCCGGCTCCTGGTGGTCGCACTGGCAACGCTGGATCGAGGCCAAGGAGGACGACACCCGCGTGCCGGCCCGCAAACCCGGCAAGCACATGAAAACCCTGGGCGATGCGCCAGGCACCTATGTCAAGGTGCGTGTGTAACCTTCTGTAATGTGTGGTGAGTTGACGCGCCGGTAAAAGAGGGCGAAATGGGTTCGTCAACCCTTAAGCACTCCCGATTCTTCTCTAGCCGTCGAAATACTCTGGGGCTTGCGGATTTGACACAGGTCTCGTTTCCGTTCGGGGACAAGGGTTTGTTGCGGCAAGACGTTTCGGTGCCGCCAATGAAGTACCGACCGGACATCGAGGGGGAATTTGGTTTTGAAATCAGCAGGATCGCGCCTCGCGAAGGGAGAAAGCCGCGCCATTGCGGCCGCGCTTTTCTCCGTGCTCCTGGCGTCCTGCACCTCGGCCGGCGACCCGTCCCTGTCCGTCGGCATGCCCGGCTACAATGCCTCGGCACCGGACACGGCCTCCGGCAGCCAACAGGTCACCACTGATTCATCGTCGCAGATGACGACTTCACAAATGACGATGACCGCCAAGGGCGACGCAAGCCTTCCTGAGCAGGTCGCTCATGTGCCAGCGGCCAAGCCGGGGGCGCAGGCCCCCCAGGGAGGCGCCAAATCGGATGCCGGCTTCCCCGTCCCGGCTAAAGCGGGCGCAGAGACGGCTGCGGGCCAGACGCCGCAGCCACAGGCGGCGCAGACGGTTGAACAGGCCGACGCTGCTGCGCAGAAGACTGAAACCGCCGATGCCGGCACGGCCGCGCCGAACTCCGCCGCGCCGGCGATGAACAACCCGGTCTATGTGACTGCCGCAGAGCCGCAGGCCTATGCGCCGAAGAAGAAGGGGCTTTTCGCCTCTTTGTTCAGCGCCACGCCGGCCTCGGCAGCATCTGCCCCGCAGGCCAGCAACAGGTCGGGCGAGCAGCCGCCGGCGGCGCAGCCCAAGGTCGCTCAGCCCAAGGCGGCGGCAAAACCCGCCATCACCCTGGCCTCGGCCAAATCGGCTGAAAAGCCGGTGCAACTGGCTTCGCTCGGCGATACCAGCCGTTTCACCGATGACGCGCTGCCTGGCGTGCGCAAGACCGCGCTTTTCGAGATCAAGCGCAAATCCGGCCTCGACGACGACAGCGACGTCGATCTGAACGAGGATGAAGGCGGCGCCTATCAGGTGGCATACGCTCCCGGACTTGCCCGGCTGGCGCCCAACGGTCTTTTGAAGCAGACCGAGAATGTCGACGTTGCCTGCCTAAAGCCGTCGCTGGTCCGCGTGCTGAAGACGATCGAGGGCCACTACGGCAAGAAGATGATCGTCACCTCCGGCTATCGTGACCCGGCCCGCAACCGCCGCGCCAACGGCGCCAAGAATTCGCTGCACATGTATTGCGCCGCCGCCGACATCCAGGTTCCAGGCGTCTCGAAAGCGCAACTGGCAAGCTACATCCGCAGCATGCCAGGGCGCGGCGGCGTCGGCACCTACTGCCATACCGAATCCGTCCACATCGACGTCGGTCCCGAGCGCGACTGGAACTGGCGCTGCCGTCGGCGGCGGTAACGGCTGGTTGTCCCTCTCGTCCATGCAACGCCCGCCGTGTGCCGTCTCAGGACGGCATAAGGTGCCGCGTCGAACCAAGGGAAATCGCCGAAAATGCGCGGTTTTGCGGTCACCGAAAAAAGTTGTCGCAGGTAGCGGCAGACGGGTTGCCGGTTTGGTGCAACGCAACTATAAGCGCTCACATCTGAGCGCGCCCATCGTCTAGCGGTCAGGACACCGCCCTTTCACGGCGGTAACAGGGGTTCGATTCCCCTTGGGCGTACCAGAAAAATCAAACACTTAGCTGAAAATCCCGCCTTACTGTCCAATATCTGGCCAATTTCCTTCTGGCCTTTGTCGAGTCCAGCGATTCCTGCCACACTCCTCTCGTCACCACCGGAGGGGAAAATGATCGATTGGGACGAGATCCGAAAATATCGATATACGAAGGGTGCCCCACCGCCAGAATGGCCTGAGGGCGTCAGGGCCATAAGCCTGGAAGGTGTTACGCTCTTAGGCGTCAACCCAAAAACCAACAAACTCTATTGGGACGGCCAAGAGCTCGCGACGGAGAAGCGACTCGCCAATTTTGAGCGACGCATGGCGCTGGCAGTCACCATTGCTACAGTCGTCATGGCCGGAATCGAGATCGGGCGCGCCGCCGGCGTGATTACGCACTAAAAAGCCCGCCACCGTGAGGCACAGTGCGCGGGCCGGACAAGAGCGCTTTCCCATTCTGCGTGCTTGTAGGAATTCTCCGCTGTTTGCTAGTGTCGATGCGGGTAAGGAGGCTACTATGAAGACAATTAAGCGCATTCGCACTGCTAGCATTTCGATTGCTGCGCTGGCCCTTGCCGTCGCCTCGCTCGGGTCAACCAATGCCCAAGCCGGATCGGAGGCCTTCGACACCGGGTACCAAAAACCCGCCACCGTGAGGCCGCTGAGCAGAAGCAGAATTCTTAAATTCTTAAGCGGTTTCCCACCATTTTCCGATCCGAAAGGGTTCTTTTGGTGTGGCGCCATCTGCTTCGGTCTCGTGGCCGGCAGTCTTTTCTGGGTTGGTTCGCCGTTGTCACTCACGTTTGGGGCGATCGCCGTGGCGAGCATAGCACTGGCCATCCTGTTCAGCGTCACGGGCAGGACATAAAAAGAACCCGCCACCGTGAGGCAGCGGCCTAAACGGGTTGGAAGTCGTCAGTGGCGCTCTGCCGGTGCGTCGAGAAATTCGAGGAATATGCGCTCGCCGTTTCGCTCGGCCTTTCCTGGAAGGGTGTAGCAGCCTCGCACGATGGCGGCGGCGATCTCCAGCATGTCCGATCGGCTTCCGACAAGCTTGGTCACCACGGCGTTTTCAGGGCTGCCGTCATAGGATCGCTGCGAGACGAACAAAGTCAGCCTGAGATTGTCGCCATGAACGTGAGCGGCGCGGCCCCAGTGACGAAGACATCAGAGCAGACACTTGGTTCGACGATCGGTGCGGTGCTCATATTCCCCGTGCCCTCTCCATCTCATTTTGCTGCAACCGCGTTCTGACAAAATCCCTGATCGCTTGGCGATCTTCGCCTCGGGCGCACATCTCTTTGACAGCGGAAATGATCGCTATGAATTCTATCCTCCAGTTGGTTCGCCTCTTCCGGCGGCAGCAACAGCAGCTTTGCATCGAGACTGGCTCTGCCCGTAGATGGGATCGCGCCAGCGACAGACGGCGCTGCGGTCGCGTCGATGAGCGTTGAAGCGGCAGCCAAGGCCGCCGCAGCGGCAGCGGCGGTTGAGGTAACCACGAGGCCAAGCAGAAGGCGGCGGCGGTTGATTGCGGGCATGCCTTCGGCGGCTGCCCGAACATGGGTGTTCGGCATCGGATCTTCTCCAATTCGGTTTCATGTGAGGTTCTAGCGGCTTCCGCCAGAACGGGAATTCTGATATCAGAGTTTTTATGGCAAAGCAAGAAACCGTGGTATCAAAGAAACGGCGGGGACCAGCCCCAACGGGAAAAGGCGTGCCGATCATGGTCCGCCTTCAACCGGACATGCTCGCGGGCGTCGATCAATTTGTTGCCGAGCATGATGTTTCGCGACCTGAAGCCGTCCGATTGATCATTCGTGATTGGTTGATCAGACACCAGGTACTGAAGGCTGAGTGAAAACCCGGGCGACTTTCCGTGCTGCCCTCGAATCCGCCGGCGTCGAGTTCATTCCCGAAAGTGGTGGCGAAGCTGGAGTGAGGCTACGGAAATGAAGATGGTCGTGAGTGCAGCACTCATCGCGTCCGCGCTCGGAGTTGCGCCCTTCCTTTATGGCGGACGCTATCAGACGGTAGCCGCTCGGAGAGAGCGCCTACGTCGTCGACCGCTTCACAGGCTCCGTGAAGTCTTGTTCTGTTATCGGCTGCACCGTGCTTAAAAACTATGGGTGAATGCGAACCACGCCCTTGCGGGGGCGAAGCTTTGCGCAAGGAATACTAGCATTATGTTTCTACAAACGTATGTTATGCCCGTTGCTATATGGGAAGTCCGTGGCCCTGACAGTGTGAACGTCATTGGAACCGTGGGCACCGCTTTTCTGATTAACGACCAAGGCTGGATTTTGACCGCTCGGCACGTGGCCGATCAAGCGCTCCAACGCGTCAACAGTATAAAAGGAATGCATGCTGGAGTTGTTGGAAAAGCTGACAACGGCACGGCAGCCACAAGCGTACTTGCGGAATTTCTTCAAATCGAAAACGCCCCGCCTCCGTTCGATGTTGCCATCGCCAGGACGGCTTATTTCGCTCCAACCAAGATACGGTTGCAAAGCTTTGATATTGAGGTCTGGCAGGACGTTGCATCTATTGGCTATCCAATTTCAGCACACGGCGGCACGCCTAGCGGATTTCGGCTCAACTTGAGAGCTCTAAGAGGTTATGTACAGCGCAAAACTTTGCCTCAAGACATGCGCATCGGGAGCCATCCAAATGGCTACGAATTGAGTTTCAACATAAGCCCGGGGATGAGTGGGGCGCCTGTGTTCCAACATCAAGGCGAAACGGATTTGCTGCTTGGAGTTGCGGTAAGTTCATTCCGAGGTGAAACTACCGAGTCAGAGATTTCAGAAGTCGCTGAAAACGGTCAAAAGTACACGGAGCGGCGATTAAGGATAGAGGAGTTTGGTTTTGCACACGACATCCGAGGATTGCTCGACTGGAAGCCGGGCATCGCCGGAGGTGCGACCAGCCTCCTCGATTTAAGCCGAGCCCCCATCACGGCCGAGCGGATCTAGATCAGGCAGACCCCCAACGATTTCATAGCCTCGCCAAAGGCGTCTGCCTGCTCGAAATCCCGGCGTGCCTCATCCAGCGTTGTCAAATCTTCCTCCGACAGCCGGCCGGTGGCAGCGAGGTGCGCTATCTCGGCTTCCTCGTCATAGGCGCCGGTGTTGTGATCGACGCGATATTGATCAGCGAGCGCCTTGGTGTCCTCGGCCTTGGCGATGAGCGCCTGCGCCGCCGCCAGGCCGGCAGGGAGTGGGTCAGGACGGGCTTGGGTCGTGTCTACCTTGCCGGCGACGATCGCCTCCCCACGGGCCTTCTGGCCCTCGTAGTAGCTGAGAAGCTCAGGAAGCTCGGGGGTGAACACGGAGTTTTTAGCTACGTCGCCGGCAACTCGAGAAATAGGCCCTGTCGCGTTCGGTGAAAGCCGGATGTCTTCTCCATGGACAATGGCGTCGATGCCTTCATTCAGCGCAATGCGGGCTTCCTGTGTGGTCTTCAGCGTCGAGAGCCGGGTTTCTGCCTCCGTCCTCGCCCGTGCGCTTTGGATGGCATCGCCATTAATTCATGGCAGATTGTGAATCTCCAACCTACCGGCCCTCCCCTGTCGCAACTTGTGCAGAAAACCGCACACTCCCCCATTCTGCCACGTCGGAATCCAGCTCGAACAACTGCCGGTAAACGCTGGCGGACTTCCTGCTATTTCCATTCATACCTGTCGGTCGGCTCAAGGCTGGATTGAAACGTTTGGCGAAGGGCCGCCAGGGCCGCTGTTTTCCCGTTCAGGTAGGCATCGAAGAACGACACTGCTGCGTCTTGTACAACGCGCGTGTAGCGGGTCTCCTCCTCGGGGCCGTGGGCGTGTGGTCCGTGCTTCAGGCCGGAAAACGCATTGTGGCCAGCACCGTCGAGAACGAGCAGATATTGATGAGGGATGGTCAGCGCTTCGTAAGGGAGGGTCCGCTGTATCGGATCGAATTCCTTGTTGCCGGGCACCGCATTGCCATCTTTCGTGCCGGTGATGTGAAACAGCGGGATACTGATATCGCGGTAAAGGGCGGCCAAGTCGCCGCCCTGGATGGGTATGTTCGGGCTCATGATCAGGCCAGCGCGAATTCCTGGCTCCTTGAACGACCACTGCCCGCCCGGACCCATTCTCTGCCCTGCGGCAACCATCGTCGAGACGCCTCCATAAGAGTGTCCGGCCATGCCGATGCGTGTCAAATCCAGGCGGCCGGCGAGCCGCCCCTCGCCGTTCATGCGCGCAAGCTCGCGCAGGGCAAAGGGCACGTCCTGAAATCGCGCGCGCGCCGCATTGGCGTCCCACATGGCTTCACGAAGAATGCGGTAGACTTCCGCAAGCGAGTTTGCCTGTTGCCAGATCGAACTGTCCGTCCCGGTATGCTGCAGGTGCACCGCCACGTAGCCGCTTTGCGCCAGGCGCCGCCCGAGGTAAGGCATCGCCTCGCGCGATCCGCCAATGCCATGCGACACAAGGATCACCGGGTAAGCGCCAGAGAGGGGAGCCGGGGCATAAAGCCGGTGCGGCACCGAACGGCTGCGCGATTCGTCGCGAAAGGCGCCATCAATGGTAGTATATCCCAAAGGTGAATCGTCCACGGTTTCGTTCATCCGCCAGTCTCACATGGGTGTATGCTCGAGAGCCTCTCTTGTTCGGCCGGTTCCTTGACCCGCTGGGCCGAAAGCATTAAGGCAATTACAGGTGGAAGCCACATTCAAGACAATCTATTACCCGCTAGGTCCGTGCTATGGTGGTGTTTGAAACAAGCGCTCACTATTACCGCTTCTTTGCCAACGAGTCTCGTCGTGGCGGCTCTCCCCTCTATGAAAAGCTGTCGCTTGGGATTGCGGACAACGTCGCGCTGCAGCGCCTGGCGGCAGGGCGCAGGAAGGGTCAGCCGGCGGCGAACCTTGTCTTCGGCGCGGTACAGTATCTCCTGCTTGGGGGCGTCGACCATCCTCTCAAGGATTATTATCCGAGTCTGGGCGGAACGCGGCCGGCCGACGATCGCGCATTCGAACTTTTCGCCGCTTTTTGCGGTGCCCACGAAGCCGAACTCGTCGACATCATCGCGAAGCGCGCCACCAACACCAACGAGGCTGGCCGCAGCGCGCTGCTGCTGCCCGCATTCGATCTGGTTGCGCGCGAGGCCGCCGCTCCGCTTGGTCTCGTCGAGATCGGATCCAGCGCCGGCCTGAACCTGAACTTCGACAGCTATGGATATCGGTATACGGACGGGACAGGCGCTCCGAAGCTGGAGCGGTGGACCGATGCGGATTTCGTCCTTTCCTGCATCCTTGAAGGGCCTGGCGTGCCTGTATTGGGGACGTTCCCGCCCCCCGTTTCATCGAGGATCGGCCTCGAACTTTATCCGACCGATGTTCGGGATGAAAATGAACGCCGGTGGCTCAAGGCGCTTGTCTGGCCCGAGCGCATTGACCGGCTTACAAAACTGGATGGCGCCTTGAAGGTCGCCGCCGCGCATCCGCCCCGGATCAGAGGCGGCGACGCCGTGCTGAACCTGGCCTCTGCGCTGGCGGAGATTCCGCCTTACCAAGCCCGGTGCGTGTATCACACGATCATGGGCTATCAGCTTTCCGGCGATCAACACCGACGCATAAACGATATCCTGTTGGAGGCGAGCAAGACGGCGCCGGTCTGGCGCGTCACCGTGGAGGGCGAGGTCGCACACCCCAACCCCACTGAGACGTTCAATCCTCTCAAGGTCAGCAGATACTTCAATGGCGAGCGCAGGGTCAAAACGCTCGCGATCTGCGATCCGCATGGGCTATCGATGGAGTGGAAAGGTTAGCAGGTCGACGGTTTATCCGGCCATTCCTGTCCTTGACCAGATGCAAACGCGATGCGCTTTACTCTAAGGTGTCCACATCATCGGCGATGGACAAACGATCGCGCGGCAGGGGCACACGCAACTGGTTGCGATTGGACAAGGCCTTGGCAAAGTCCGGTTTGAGCGTCAGCGCCTCGTCGAAGCTGGCGAGTGCTTCATCAATGCGCCCCAACGCCCGCAACGTCACCCCCCGATTGTTCATTGCCTGCACGAAATCGGGCTTCACCCCGATGGCTTTCTCGTAGCAGGCGAGAGCCTCGTCATACCGTTTCAAGCCGCGCAAGGCATGCCCCCTGTTGTTGTAGGCGGCTGCGGCTTTCGGATTGATCTCAGTGGCGCGAGCCAGGTAGGTGTCCGCTGCCTGATACCGACCGGCCTGAAGACATAGAACGCCCAACAGATAATTAGCGTCGTAATGCCGGGGACTTGCTGCCAGGACCTGCAGATAAATCCTCTGGGCATCCAAAAATTGCTTGCTCCGATGGCATTGCAAGGCACGCGCAAATTGCTCCTCAATACGCCTAGCCGCCACAAGCTCGTCCAGAAGCCGGCGCGCCTCCAGATTGCTCGGTTCAGTTTCGAGCACCTGCCTGCAACCGCGCTCGGCCAGATGGAACTTCCCCTCCTGACGCAGCTTTCGCACCGACGAAATCACCGAGGGAAGGCTTCTTCGATCCAGCCTGTTTCCGCGGCTGTTGGTGGAGTCGATCCGGACACCCTCTACAAGCCGCTCCTTCGATCCGAAACTGTACTTGTAAGAAAAATCTCCAGTGCCAAGGTCGTAGGTCCTGAGGCCGTTTTGAATTGCCCAACGGATGCTGTAGGCGTGAAGCACCAAGCCCGGTGGAGGCTTCCGAATTGCGAGATTGCGGCTGACAAGGAAACAGACGAGTGAACGCTTCGACCTGTCGATAAACGCAATGTGTACTCCTAATGGAGTATCGCCTTTCCACAATACCGGCGCGAACAGCACACCCGCCTTGTGGCATTCAAGTA
The DNA here is from genome assembly GCF_055811475.1 of Mesorhizobium sp. WSM4829. Lineage (NCBI taxonomy): Bacteria > Pseudomonadati > Pseudomonadota > Alphaproteobacteria > Hyphomicrobiales > Phyllobacteriaceae > Mesorhizobium > Mesorhizobium sp. WSM4829. The sequence goes on from NZ_JBVVQJ010000008.1 coordinate 90,713, forward strand.
ACATATGGCGGCAGTTGGCAATAACACCCTGAGCATAAACGCGGCTTTTGGCCTCCCACTGCGCAAGCCAAAGTTGATAGAAAACCTCCAGGTCGCTTTGGATTGTCTCGACGTCCGCCAAACCTATCCGGTATTCTCCGCTATTTTCGACCTGACGAAGAAAATGGCGGACATCACGACGGGTTTTCGGGCCAAGGTTGCCATCCAGGAATTCGTCCCAATCGGTTGGCAAATCGACATACATATAGATGTCATGATTTATGTTTTCGCCTATTCGGGTTGTATGGCGACGTCGTTCAATCTTTTCTTTCACAAAATCATTGTCGGAAAAGCTTCCAAGCAGCATTTGACGGCGCTTGGCCGATATCGAAATGTCGTCGCAGTGTAACGTTGCCCAATTCAGCGCCTGCAGGCGATCGGCGAACGACGAAATGACTCGCTCCTCGAATTCGGGAACGCAGATGAAGCCCGTATAGGTGGCGAAATACGAGCCGGCCATCCTTATGCTGCTATAAAACCCCGTCTGCTCATCAAGCCCGGTGACGAGTTGCAAAGGGAGGAAGGCGACATACTCGTTCGACCCGGGAGACCGCGCAGCCAAAATCACCCAACCTGGGCGTCGCAGCCAATTCGACATCCATGGCCACGACAGGAAGAAGTTCGCCTCCGGATCGGAGTCATATATCCGATCCCAATTCTCTCTCAGCGGCTGCAACGCTTCGAATTTGTCGACCATATCGATTTGCATGCGCTGACCATCACTGAAGTGCCCAATCGAGCGTTGCGGTTATCTTTGCCGCTTTCTCTGACGCCTGAGACTGTGCGTCAAAACATGTCCCACCAGTTCTGCATACTTGATCCCATGCAGGGCGGCCGAACGATAGACCGCCGAGGCCGGCGCCATGTTGCAGGCGATGTTCACTTCGATGAAAACGGTCCGCCGCGTGTCGGGATCATAACGGAAGTCGAAGCGGGCATAATCGAATGGCGACATCTCGGCCACCATTCGTGCGGTTGCCTCCGAAACCTCTTCAGCTCCCGGTCCGTCGTAAGGAGCGGACTTGTAGGAACTGTTGAGCCCACGCTTTGCTTCATTGGTCAGAACATTGTCGCCAGGGCGGCCGCGCTCCTCGAAGACCGCCAATGAACCCGGGGGGAAGCCCTCGACAATTGGAACCGTCAGATTGAGGCCCGGCACAAACTCTTCTGCAATGAATTCACGGCCGCCGTGACGTGGATCCGAGATGGTTGTCAGCGCATCCCGCCAATCCGCTTCATTCTCGACCTTTACAATTGCGTCGGAAGCGATACCCCCTCGCGGCTTGACAATCCAGGAACCGGGCAGGCTGAACTTGTCATTGCTGACCTCACCGGGCTGCATGATCCTGTGCTTGGCGACATCGAGCCCCAGGGAAGCAGCCAACTGCTTGGCCAATACCTTGTCTTCCGAGACCGCCCGACTTGACGCCGATGCGCCGAGACAGGGGACGCCACGATAGGCCGCGATTGCCGGCGCCAGGAGCTCGTGACCATCGAATATCGCATGCGAGTGAATGGCATAGAGGAAATCGAAGTCGAGAGGCCCGAACAGCACCTCGTGCTCGCTCGCCGGCGTGACCCTGAAACCCAGCCCGCGCAGCGTTTCGAGCATGATGGCATGGTAGACGACGTGGTAGCCGTACTTGGCCCTGCGCTCCGGGCTGGAGTCGAGGGCATGACGCGCCAAAAACAGCACATGGGTTTGCGCCAGCTCTTCCGGCGATGGGGTCAACAGGTATTCCAACGTCGGCATTTATGAGCCTGATGTGTTCAAAACGCTTTTCCATGCTTGCATCATGGCTTGAGCCGGTCAAGCAGAACCATGGGCAATATTTTGGGTGGCGTTGAAGGTCGAAATGGTACAGATCCAGACTGGGTTGCTGGCCGCACTGCCCGGGTGAAGAAAAGCAAGAGCAGTTCGGAGCTCCCGGCTGTCCTTTGACGGAGTCAAAGCCCCAGCTCGAATGTAGAAGCCTGCTTGCTTCCGAGAAAATTCCCCAAGGCCTGGATAGCGTCTATCGTATGCTGGGCATTGTCTATGCGAGCCCACCTATTTTTCTCTGCATTGGTCCTGATGGCTCCTCGGTACGCATAAAAAGGAAGAGAAGATTCATCCAGTTTTTCTCTATACTGCAAGGATGCGATGTTTTTCAACGAGAGCATAATAGCGTCAAGGTATCGCCCTGCCCTCACCTCATCCCCTGTCCGCTGCGCCATCTCGAATGCATAAGCCAGCCCCTCGGTATAAACTCCGTCCGAGGACGCGTGCGGAAGGCCGTACTGAGGGGTTTCTGGATTGAAGAATCGTCCAATCCTGTACGACCGGTCCTGAAGTTCAAGCAATTTGTCGTTCAGAGTAAACACCGCCTCGGCGAATTTATCGGCTTTCGTCAACTCATATAGATGCCGATAAGCGATGGTGTGCCAAGGCACGTATGCCGGGTAATAATTATCTGCGATATTGCGGACATATTCATCTAAATAGAATTCTGCACTGCGCGACGCTTCGTCGAAATAACGGGTTAATCCAGTCCGGAAATAATATTCCAGCAAAGCTACCAGTGCTTCCCCTGAGTAGAATGTTAGGAGGTATTTTGCGTCGAAGGAATAATTCGGCTCCTTTAGCCAAGGGCGAAAAGACCCGTCTGCATTCTGGAGCGCAAGGATGCCATCCGCGGCTGCCCTGGCCTTTGACTGGAACTGTTCAAAATGAGGGCTTGCCGCGAATGTGCGAAGCAGCATCGCATTTGCTCCGAGCTTTGACTTGCCATCATATTCAATATAACCAATACCACCCTCCTCCCTATACCACGTATTCATGATGAACGACAAATTCCGGCGATGAACAGGGCGAAGCGAGAGATTTCCTACGCTCATTTCCGCCAACGTGCGCGATGACATAAGCTGTCTTAGTTCATTGTTTTTTTCAGATTTCTCGCCCGTATACGGATTAATACTGTAGGTAAACAGGCCTCTTTTTCCAATATTGCGGATTATCCAGGCTTCCGCCAAGTCTCGGATCCTTGCCATCTCCTCAGGCAGCGACACGTCCGTCCGTCGTTCGGGAGACCGTTCGGCGCGATGAAAGCTCGTCTTCGGCATGAGGCGTTTGGAGGTTTGAACCCGGTGGGCGGACATGGTTTCGCCGAGATTGATCGAGTTTTGGGCTGCTCTTCAACCGTCGACTGTAATGGCAGGGTCTATGCGGTGGCAACGGCCTCGGCTGTAGGGCCGGGCTCCAAATGAGCGTAGAGAGCCGTGAAGATCCTGGTTTGTCGCTGCAATTGAAGGGCCGGTCTGCGACGAAGCCCGGCGCGGAGGAGTGAAGATAGCTTCGCGGCCGATAGTCAGCCTCGCGCCGGCCCTCCAGTTGAGTATCCCAATCGGAAGGTGAGCGCCTTTAGACGCTCACCTTCGCGATTATCGAGCGAACATCTGGTGGGGTCGTTAGCCGCCGCTGCCGCCGCCACCGCCGCTGCCGCCGCTACCACCGCCGCCGCCGCCGCTGCCGCCGCCACTGCCGCCGCTGCCGCCGCCACTGCCGCCACTGCCGCCACTGCCGCCGCTGCCACCGCTGCCGCCACTGCCGCCACTGCCGCCGCTGCCGCCACTGCCGCCGCTGCCGCCGCTGCCGCCGCTGCCGCCGCTGCCGCCACTGCCACCGCCGCCGCCGCCGCCGCCGCCGCCATTGCCGCCGTCGCCGTCACCATCGCCGTCGCCGTCGCCGTCACCATCGCCGTCGCCGTCACCATCGCCGTCGCCGTCGCCGTCGCCGTCACCGTCGCCGCCATTGCCGCCGCCGCCATTGCCGCCGCTGCCGCCGCCATTGCCGCCGTCACCATCGCCGCCATCGTTCAAGGCGGCGGTGATAAGGGCCGTGGTAACCGGCGGGCACATGTCGATTTGCGCGGCGGAAAGAATGCTGGTGCGGTTGGCTGCAATACAGCAAAGCGCGAAATTGGCTTCAGTGAGAGGTTGGCACTGTGCAGCCGCAAGCCGAGGACGTTGACTCTGCTGTGCGGTTGCCGGTGTGATCATTGCCACCGTGAAGGCAGCGGATGAAAGGAGCAGTATTCTTAGAATCGTGCTTGAGACGTCAGGGTACAGGTGCATTTTCTTCCTCCTTGAGGGAAAAAAAGGCGCTCCCGTCCCCTTGGTTGCGCGAAAGGGTCAATATTACCGACCATCGGTAACACTTTGTTAAGTATGGCAAACAATTTGTTCCTGCGCAATCGCGATTCTCAGGGTTGATTTACCAATCCCCATAAGGATTATGCCGACCCACCAAAAGGGGACACTCAGTGATTCGTTCGGCGGCGCTTCTCGCGGCGGCCATTTTGTTGGCCGGCTGCAGCAATCAAACAACCGGAACAGCAACGAAGATGGCCACGCAAGGCTACGCCTTTGCACCGGCCGCCTTCTACAAATTCTGCGCCAGCGATCCGGCGCTCTGCAGCACCCGCGGCAAGGTCAAAGCGGTCGAACTCACGCCGAGGCTGGAAGCGGAACTTGCGAGCGTGAACAAGTCGGTCAATCGCCGCATCAAGGAGAGAGGCGACAGAGACTCCGCAGGCCGAGCCGATGTCTGGGGCTTGCCGACCGGCGAAGGCGATTGCGAGGATTTCGCCATCCTCAAGAAAGCCGAGCTGTTGAAGCGCGGGTGGCCCGCATCCGCCATGTTGCTGACCGTTGCGACACTTGGCGGCGCAGGTCATACGGTCCTTACGGTGCGGACGAACCAGGGCGATCTGGTGCTGGACAACAGGACGGGCGCGATCAGGAACTGGTCACGGACCTCGTACCGTTATTTTGCTCGGCAGTCCCAGTCCGAAAACGGCAAGTGGACGCGGATAAGAACCTGACACCCGTGCCTTGATCGCCCCGCGCCGATTTCGACGCGGCGCAAACCGGATCTATCTTTCATCTGGCGTCCTCAGCCCGACGGTTGGCCGCTACCGTTACCGGCTCTGCGCGATAATGCGTACAGGCAGAGGTCACGGCGGCCTGATCGTGGCCCACGTCAACCTCGATGCGCGGCGGCACAGGGCAAGCAATTCAATGCGGAAAGGAATTGCTTTCGACGACCCGCCAAATATCCTTGTTGATTGCGCTGATCGCCTGGATGGAGGCGCTGATCCGCTTCATCTCGGAATCGTCGAGCTCCTCGATCTTCCCATATTTGATTGCATCCTTGCTGTCGAAGATGCGCATTAGTTGCGTGCTCGCATGCGTTCCCGTTTCGTCGAACGAATAGATGCAGTGGCTGTATTTGTTGCGCAGCTTTCCCTGCCGGGTAAGCTGGCTGGCGATCTCCAGGACCTGGCGTCGGCATTCAACCGGTGTTCCCGCCATCTTCGCCAACCGCTCGACCAGCTCGATCCGTGCACGCGTGGTGTTCAGCGTCAGGAAAATGACGATCGCAGTCTCCTTGTCTACTTTCGCCAGACCGGCAATCAGGTAAATCAGCAAGCTTTCTGTGTTGGTCCATGTGTAGTTCAATTGACCAACAAGCAGTAAAATCTCCTGGAAGCGTGGCATCGACCTGCTCACGTGAGAGTTAAGATCACCGGGCGATCCGCACCGGGAACCATTCCAGCGGCCGCAACCCGTCGGGCATGAAAAAGGGCTGCGGCTTCAGTCCTGTTGTGGGCGCCCAACTTGTTGATGATGTTGTGCATGTGAATTTTGACGGTGTGTTCGGAAAGGCGAAGCGCGGCGGCTATGGTTTTGTTCTGCAGTCCCTGCGACGCCATCTCCAGGATCTGGCTCTCCCGACATGTCAGCTGGCCTGACTCCTCGAGTGCGGCTTGCCGTTTGATGGTGGGCTTCGCTTCCTTCGCGTCGCTATGCGGGATGCCGTTGTTCAGGTACGGCTGAAACATGGCCAAGGGAAAATACTCGCCTCCGCGCAGCATGAGCCTGATCACGGAAAGCCACACATCCAGCTTCAGGTTCATGGGAAGCACGCCGCGCACCACTCGCGACGCAAAGACTTCATCGGGGGAAAGCGGCCTCCTGCCGTCGTCCTGCATCACAGCGGTCATGGCTGCCGGGTGGAAGCGGGCCAGCTGGGCGGAACAGGAATCGATCTCGCTCAGAAACACCGCATCGATCAGAATGAGGGAAACCGAAGGATCGAACGCAGCCCAGGTGGCGGACAGGTCGCGAACGCGCTCAGCCCCGATCCACGGGAATTCCCTTTCGACGGCATGCACCAGGCTATCGGAGATCGTGTCGTCAGGGGCGATGAACAGCAAGGTTCGTCGGGCCCAGGATTCTCTATCGGCTGTATCAGCTCGACCGCGTCCGCTCGCCTCCACCCCATCCACCCCACTCATGGCCCACCCGTTTACTTGCACTCGCTAAAGGCCGGGAACCCCTAACCCGGACGACACACGTTAACGACTTCCTAACTCAAAAATAGGCAAAAAAATATAGTCCTGACGAGCTAGGCAATTGCTAGGGCAACCCGTGCTGGCAGCGGCGCGGCGCGCAACTGTCAGCGATTCACGATTGCTGCCGACCTGGTCTTCCCCCCAGGATTTAACACTTCATGGCGAGCAGCTCGTCCCAAACGGGCTAGCTCCAACTATCAGCTTACAATTTACCGCTGACGGTCACAAACTTCCAATGTTCCGAATTGGGAGCTTGGGGAACATCCAGAGAGTCACGAGAGCAGCGAGCGACCGCACCGTTGGGCGGCGCAGGCGGAAACTCGTGCGCAACCTGGCTGCCTCGCTCCCCCGTTAAAGGGAGGTGACGCCGTACAAACAGACGATGACCGGATCTCCGGCCTTAGTCCCCTAGGCGCAGGCGATCCAAAACCAACCACATGAAAACTTAACGGCCGCGATGAGCCCAAGACCACGTCAGAATGAATGTGGTTCGGTTGTCGCGGCCCCTAACCAAGGGAACGACAATGACTACTCGCAACAACAATACTTCCAACACCGGTTGGCAGTTCATCGGCGACGTCGCCGATGCCGATGCCGATGCAAAATCCGACGCTGACGCCAAGAGCGACGCCGACGCCGACGCCAAGAGCGACGCCAGCGCCGACGCCAAATCCGATGCCGACTCAAAATCCGACGCTGACGCCAAGAGCGACGCTGACTCCACCGGTGTCGGCGTCGGCGTAGGCGTGGGTATCGGCGCCGGCATCGGCATTGGCGACGCTGACGCTACGGCCAATTCGACCAGCAACAACAACAACAACAATAGCAATTCGAGCAGCAACAACAACAGCAACAATAGCAACAACAACAACAACAACTCCAACTCCAACACCAACCACACCGACGTTAAAGCCAGTGTTAGCGCCCACGCGTCGTCGGACGGAAAGTCGGACGACGATTTCGCTGACCTCGACCACGTGGCTGTCGGCCTCGGCGGCGTCATGATGTTCAGCCGCGACGGCGACATCAGCTTCGATCCGGGCGACGACGTCAGCTTCTCGGACGTCCTGAACGGTGCGTTTGCCGGTGCCGGCAATGGCCACAGCGCCACCATCATCAACCAGACCGGCGACATGAAGGACAACGACTTCCTCGGCAGCGCGACGGTCAAGAATGATGGCTACTTCGGCAACAAGGGCGACGCCAAGGGTGGTTACGCCAAGTCCGAGGAAGGCATTGATGCCGGCGGCGACGGCGGCCATGCCGGCGATTCGGTCGCTTTTGGTGGCTTCGGCGCCAAGGGCGGCGATGCCGATAGCGGCGACGCCAAGGCTGGCGACGCCAAGGGCGGCGGTGTGGCCGTGAGCGTGCCGATTGTCGTCGGCTCCGCTGACGCCAAGTCCGACGGCGGCAACGCCAATGGCGGCGACGCCGTGCCGATCGCGGTTAGCGGCGACGCCAAGGGCGGCGACGCGAACGGCGTGGCAGTCGGTGCAGGCCTCGGCGGTGACGGCAAGGGCGGCTACGGCGACAGCGGCGAAGCCGATGGCGGCGACAGCGGCGACGCCAAGGGCGGCGACGGCGGCGACGGCGTCGGGCTCGGTCTGGGCCTCGGCCTGGGCGTCGGCGTCGGCGGCGACTCCAAGGCCGACGGCGGCAATTCCGACGCCAAGGGCGGCGACGCTGGCGCGCTTGGCTTTGCCGACGCCAAGGCTGGCGACGGCGGCAACGGCGGCAACGGCGGCAACGGCGGCAACTCGACCGCGGTGCCGGTTGCCCTGGCGCTGATGGACGATGCCGAAGCTGGCAGCGACAGCGATGCCTGGTTCTCCAAGGATGACAACGTCGCCGTAGCTATCCCGATCGCCGCGAATGGCGACACCGATGCCGGCCACACCGGCGGCGGCGGCGGCGGGGGCGGCGGCGGCGGCGGCGGCGGCGCGAATGCCGGCAACTTCGCCGATGTCGATGGCGGTGCTGCAACCTCGACTGGCGGCGCGGCAGACTCGACCGGCGGCGCTGGCTCAGGCTCCGGCTCCGGCACTGGTTCTGGCTCTGGCGTCGGCGGCGCCGGCGGCAGTGGGACCAGCGGCGCGGGTGGGGCTGGCACGAGCGGCGACGCAACCGGCGGTGCCGGCAGCGGCGGAGCCGGCAGCGGCTTGGCAAGCAACGTCAACACCGGTGGCGCAGCTGCCAGCGGTGCGGCCACGAACGGCGACGCGACTGGCGGCGATGCTACTGGCGGCGCTTCGACGGCGACCGGTGGAACGGGCGCGGTTGCTCTCAGCGGCGCTTGGGCTGACGGTGCGGACGGTGGCTATGCCTGGAGCGGCGACGCCACGGGCGGCGCTGGCGGCAACGGCGGCGCAGCGACTGCGACCGGCGGCGCGGCTGGCGCTGGCGGCGACGGCGGCAGCTGGGGGTCGAACATCGGCCACGACCAGCACATTGAAGCCATCAGCCAGGCCAACGCCAATGGCACCATCGACATGAACGGCTTCAACCAGCAGATCGTCATGGGCGCCAACCTGCAAGGCCACTCGGTCGACATGACCGTAGTGGGCGGCAACCTCACCAGCTCGCTGGTTGGCGAAGACGACGCCACATAACTGGCATGGCAGGTCTCGCAACGGCGGGACCTGCAAAAAAGGGACTGCGCGGGGGAAAACCCCGCGCAGTCTTTCGAACCAGAGAAGAGAAGCGCGACCCGGCAAGGGCGCGGATGATCTCGAAAACCGGAGGAAACTTCCGTGTATATGGACAAGATCACCGAGGCGATCAGCCACTTTGTGGGACTCTTTGAAATCACGCTGGAGCAAACCCGTCTCAGGAAAGCCTATGACGAATTCAAGGCGGCCCAGGCGGTCGAGGAAGAAACGCCGGAGCTTGCCAGTCAGACGGTCAACGTCGACGCAGGATACACTCTGAAGGATTTCGTTCCCTCCATCGAGTATTCGCCAGTTCCACCAAAACTTGTCCTGTCGACACCCTGGTCGGATTTCCAATTCGTTCCTCCAGACATCCCCGCGATCCCGCAGCCGGACGTCGCCTATCCAGGTTTCCTGCTTCCCCAGGAAGCGTACCCGATGGGGAGTGCGCCCTCACGCCTGATCCTGCCCCATATCGAGCCCCCTGGCTCGGTGGCGGTCCTTATCAATCAGGAGGTTCGGCTCTCCGACAACGACTATACAGGCGCTGGCGGACATGGCCTGAAATTCTCTCCCGCAGCAGCGGACCATGCTGCCGAAATGGCAACCTTGCTGGGCGCGGCGGCGGATCTGTCGCCGATCGACGATCTGGAAATGCCGGGTTCGTCCGAGGAGATAGTGGCTGTCATCAAGACAGCCGGCGAACGGCTCAACGGCTATCCGGAGGAAACGGATGGCGAAGCCGATGTTTTCGTCGTCAAGGCCGACGTCATCGAAGGCACTTACGTTAATGGGCAATCCGTGGACGAAGCGCCCAAGCTCGACGATCACCTCCCGGAGAAGCACCGTCGAGCCGACGAGGAGGACGAGGACGAGGAAGAAGAGGCCGAGCAACCCTCCTACACGCCTGGGTCCGGAAGCATCGACATCGATGTTTCGGTCGAACTGGAAGCCGGCGGCAATCTCCTCGTCAACAGCGTGGCGATGGCCAACAACTGGCTGCAGTCGCCGGTTTGCGCAGTGATGGGCGACCATGTCGAGCTCAACGCGATCATTCAGATCAATGTCTCGTGCGACAGCGACCTCGTCAGTTCCTCCATCAACGGTTGGGGCCTGAACGCCACCGATCCGACCCAAGGCTTCAATATCGCGATGTTCAAGCGCATCGATCCGTCGGCGGAAGCTGCGGCGTCGCAGGCCAAGCAGGGTGACTTTCCCAAGCACTGGGTTGTCACCGAGGTCGAAGGCGACCTGCTCATCATGAACTGGATCCAGCAATACACCTTCATGATGGACAATGACGTTTCCGTCCTGTCGTCATCGGGAGTCAAGACGCTGGTGACGGCCGGCGCCAACACGGCGGCTAACGACATTTCGCTGGACGAACTGGGCTTCAACTACGACCTGATCGTCGTCGGCGGAAACATTTATGACGCCAACATCATCCATCAGTTGAACGTGCTCCTGGACAACGACCTGATCGGCGCGGTCGATGGTTTCCAGACAACCGGCCAAGGCGCGGCCTCCACCAGCGACAATCTGCTTTGGAACCAGGCCAACATCGTCAATTACGGCGCCGGCGATCGCTTCGAGGCGATGTCTGAAGCTTATCGCAAGGCGTGTGAAAGCCTGCAGAACGGCAAAGCTGACCTTTCCGACATACTGGGCGACGGCGCATTCGCGGGCATCGGGGCGATTCGCGTGCTCTACATCTCCGGCGACATCCTCAATCTGCAATACATCAAACAGACCACCATTCTTGGCGACAGCGATCAGGTGGCGCTGGCCATGAATGCGCTGGCGCATCCGGAGGCGGACTGGACAATTTCGACGGGAACGAATTCGCTGGTCAATTATGCCTACATCGCCGACGTGGATTCCACCGGCAAGACCTATGTCGGCGGCGGCATCTATTCGGACGAGATCCTCATCCAGGCGGAGCTGATTTCCACCGGCCCCGATCTTGGCGGCCAGAATCCCGACGTGCTGGTGAATGAGGCGGTCGCTTTCCTCGATGACGACATGCTGGCGCCGGAAGCCTCTCAAAACGTGGCGTATCCCTCGCTCGTGCCTGAGACCTATTCCGATCCGATGCAAAGCGTTCTCGCGTGATTTTCGAACCGGGGTGGCAGCAATGACCGAAGATCGCGATCAAACCGGGCGCGCTTTCGCCCAGGAACCAGAATGGGATCGGCCGGATGACGGCGGCGACGCAGTCGGGCGAAGCGCCGCCGAGCCGATCGCACAGACTTGGTTTCGTCACAGCAGGGCGGTCGATCGTTCGGTAGAAAAACTGGACGATGTCGTTGCCGAATTGTGGCGCATAGTGGACGCCCGGCCGGCCGAAACGCCGACATCGCTTCGCGACGCGACGCCAGCCAAGGTCACCGAACAAGCCAAGGTCACCGAACAAGCGCGCCCTTCAACCGCGCCTTTACCTGGTGATAGAAGCGCTCCGCAACGCGAGGTGCAGCCACCCTCCCCGCAAGCAAAAGCGCCTTCGGCTCCGCCGCCGGCCACGCCCGCTGCTCCAGTCGCAGACAGCATAAGAGGCCTCGACCCCATCCGGCCACCGAGCCCTCGGATCTCCGAGCCGGCTCAGCGTGCCGTAGCACCAAAGGAAGAGCCGGCGCGCAAGCCCGAGCCGGAAATGCTGGAACGCAAGACGCCGAACGCACCGAAGGACGCACTTGGCAATCAGGACCAGCCGAGCGCGCGAGTAGGCGAGCCGCCCACGCAGGAGATCCGGCCACCGAGCCCTCGGATTTCCGAACCGGCCCAGCGCGCCGTATCACCAAAGGAAGAGCCGGCGCGCAGGCCCGAGCCGGAAATATTGGAACGCAAGACGCCGAACGCACCGAAGGACGCGCCCGGCAAGCAGGACCAGCCGAGCGCGCGAGGAGGCGAGCCGCCCACGCAGGAGATGCGGCCACCGAGCCCTCGGATTTCCGAGCCGGCCCAGCGCGACGTATCACCAAAGGAAGAGCCGGCGCGCAAGCCCGAGCCGGAAATGCTGGAACGGAAGATGCCGAACGCGCCGAAGGACGCGCCCGGCAAGCAGGACCAGCCGAGCGCGCGAGTAGGGCCGCCCACGCAGGAGATCCGGCCACCAGGCCCTCGGATCTCCGAGCCGGCCCAGCGCGCCTTACCGCCAAAGGAAGAACCGGCGCGCAAGCCGGAGCCGGAAATATTGGAACGCAAGACGCCCAACGCACCGAAGGACGCGCCCGGCAAGCAGCACGAGCCGAGCGCGCGAGTAGAGCCGCCCACGCAGGAGATGAAGAACAAGCCGGTTCTGCCCGGCGTGACAATCGAGGGCGACCGCGGTCCCTTGCTTGCCCGGGAAGTGCCTGGCGGCGGCGGCCCGACCGGAACCGGCAAGGGGGGCGGCGGTGGCGGCGGCAATGGCGGCGGCGGCGGCGCATTCCACAAGCGTCTCGGCCCGGTCGATCTCTCGGCAAGCCTCACGGCCGGCCTTCGCGCGGTCAAGAAGAACCTCATCGCAGTGATGATCTTCACGATCGCGACCAACGTGCTGGTGCTGGCGATACCTGTCTACCTCTTCCAGATTTCGGATCGCGTGCTGACGAGCCGCTCGGTCGACACCCTGGTGATGCTGACGATCGTGATCGTCGGCGCAGTCATCCTGCAGTCGGTTTTTGACGCCATCCGGCGCTTTATCCTCATGCGCACAGCGGTCGAGGTCGCCGCCCAACTGGGCGGACCAATCCTCAGCGCAGCCGCCAGGGCTTCACTGCACAGCAATGGGCGCGAATATCAGACGCTGGGGGATCTTCAGCAGCTGCGCACGTTTCTGGTGTCCGCCACGTTGCTGTCTCTTCTCGATGCGCCGATGGCCCCGTTGTTCATGCTGGCCATATTCCTGATCCACCCCGACCTCGGCTTCATCGTCGTGGCGACGGCGCTGCTGCTGCTGGCCATCACGCTCGCCAACCAGCGCGCAACCGCCAAGCCGTTCGGCGAGGCCAACACAAGCCAAACCAAAGCCAACCTCCACGTCGATTCGATGTCGCGCAACTCGCAGATCATCAACGCGCTCGCGATGATCCCGGAAGCCGTGTGGATCTGGGGCAAGGATACCGGCAACTCGCTCAGATGGCAGGTCATAGCTCAGGACCGAAACATAGCCTTTGCTTCTCTTTCCAAGGGCGTCCGGCTGCTGACCCAGGTCATAATGCTCGGCTGGGGCGCCTATCTGGCCATCGAAGGCTCGGTCACGGGCGGCATGGTCATCGCCGCGTCAATCATTGCCGGTCGCGCACTTGGCCCGATCGAGGGTGCGATTGAAGGGTGGAACCAGGTTGTGCAGTCACGCGCCGCCTTTGGCCGCATCAGTGCGCTGCTGAAGGAATCCCCGCTGAACTTCGAACGCCTGAAGCTGCCGCGTCCGGAAGGGCGCCTCGATGTCGAGCGGCTGCTGTTCGTGCCGCAAGGAACCAAACGTGTCGTGCTCAATGGCATCGGCTTTGGGCTGGAGGCCGGAGACTCGCTGGCGATCATCGGCAATTCGGGCGCCGGTAAAACGACCTTGGGCAAAATGCTCGTCGGCTCGATCCTTCCAACTTCGGGAAGCGTGCGGCTCGACCTGATGGACCTGCGGAACTGGGATCAGCGGCAATTTGGTGAAAGCATCGGCTACCTTCCCCAGGACGTGCAGCTTTTCCCGGGGTCGATCAAGGCGAACATCGCCAGAATGCGCGAAGACGTCGACGATGGCGCAATTTACGAAGCCGCCAAGCTGGCCGACGTGCACGAACTGATCGCCTCGCTCCCGCATGGCTACGAGACCTTTGTCGCCGCCGATGGCGCGCCGCTTTCTGGCGGGCAGAAGCAGCGGATCGCTTTGGCGCGCGCCTTTTTCGGCAGCCCGAAATTGGTGGTCCTCGACGAGCCGAATTCGAACCTCGACACCGCTGGCGAGTTGGCTTTGTCGCGCGCCCTGCAGCAAGCCAAAGAGCAAAAGATCACGATGGTGACGATCACGCAGCGGCCTGCTTTGCTGCAGACCGTGGATAAGATCCTGGTGCTCGTCAACGGCACCGTGGCTCTTTTCGGGTTGCGTCAGGACGTGCTCCAGGCTTTGGCGGCGCGCGGCATGAGCCTCGATGGCGGCCATTTTGCCAATATTCAGGTCAAATGAGAGAGAGAGCGGCCGTGAAGGAAATAGCCAAGATCGAAGACGCTCAATGGTATGGCGCCGTTCCGCGTTCCATTTGGAAGCAGACGACCGCTGGATTGCTGCTGATGGCCGTCACCTTCGGCGGATTTGGCACCTGGGCATTCACGGCACCGCTCGCAGCCGCGATCGTCGCGCAAGGAAGCTTCGTGGCCACTGGGCAGAACAAGATCATCCAGCACCTCGAAGGGGGTATCATCAAGCAGCTTCTGGTTAGCGAAGGCGACCATGTCGTAACCAATCAGCCTTTGGTGCTGCTCGACGAAACGGCCGCGCGGGCAAAGGAACGGCAGTTGTTCTTCCGCCAGGCGCGCCTTGAAGCGATCGTGGCGCGCTTGACCGCCGAGGTGCACGGGGCGGAGACGATTGCGTTCCCGGCCACAATAACCGAAAATCGCGACGACCCGGAAATTGCTTCGATCGTGCATAGCCAGCGTCTCAACTTCGAGGGCTCGCGCACCAAAATGAGCAGCGAGATCCGATTGCTCGACCAGAACATCGGCGCCCTGAAGTTCCGGGCGGGCGGTTATGAGCAGTTGCTGAAAGCGGTCACGATACAGCTCGGTCTGCTACGCGAGGAGTATACCGGCAAGAAGACCCTGCTCGACCAGGGATTGATCCGCGCGACCGAAATCAAGGCGATTCAGCGCGCCATAGCAGATGCCGAAGGTCAGATGGGGCGGCTCTCAGCCGAGATATCCGAGACCGGCGCCCAGGTCATCAAGCACGAACAGGAGATGCGGCAGACAGAAAACGCCTACCGCCAGGCGGCGCTCGACGAACTCGAGGGCGTTGAAACCGAACTGGACAGCATCCGCGAACAGTCCCGCGAGGCGCAAAACGTGCTGCGCCGAGCGACGATCAATGCGCCGGTTTCGGGCACTGTCGTGCGGCTGTTCTACCACACGTCCGGCGGCGTCATCGAGAGCGGCAAGAGCATCATGGAGATCTTGCCGGCGAATGTGCCGCTTATCATAGAAGCGCAGGTGCCTCGCACCGAGATCGACAATGTCAAGGTCGGACAAAAGGCGACGGTACGGCTGGTCGCGCTCAACGCGCGCACGACGCCGGTTCTGAACGGCGAAGTCTACTACGTCTCGGCCGACTCGCTCCCCGACGCCTCCGGCCCGACCGCAAAGGAGGTTTATCTGGCGCGCGTCAACCTGCCGGTCAGCGAACTGGCTCGCGTGCCTGGATTTGTTCCGACGCCAGGCATGCCCGCTGAAATTCTCATCCAGACGGCGGAGCGGACCTTTTTCAGCTACCTGTCCAAGCCGATCAAGGACAGCATGGCTAGGGCATTTAATGAGCGCTGACCGTAGAGGCGGGGGGTAAGTATGCAGATCGACGTCTTGACACGCCCGGAAGAACTGAACGGGCTTCGCGACAACTGGGACGACCTCTACGCCAGGGATCCCGACGCGCATTTCTTCGTCTCGTGGGACTTTCTTTCCCACTATCTTCGACGCTTCGACGGTGAATGGTTCATTTTGGCGGCGCGCAAGGGGCCGCCGGGCTCTCCCTATGTCGCGCTTCTGCCGCTCCGGCTGCGCACCAGCATGAGGAAAAATACCGGCGAAATCTACCATGAAGTGTATATGGGGGGAAACCTCGCAGCCGATTATACCGGCATCCTGTGCGCGCCGGAATACGCCTACCGGGCAATCGCGGTTTTCGCGAAGCATCTGAAGACGATGCATTGGGCCAGCCTGCATCTGGAAAACCTGCGGATGTCGGAACGCAGGATAGGCTGGCTGATGGAGCAGCTTTCCGACAATCGGCTGACGATGCGTCGAATGAGGCGCGTCAACCAGGTTGACAATGTTGACAACTGCATATGCCCGGCGATCGACCTCCCGTCCTCATGGGAAGATTATCTTCTGCACAATCTCAGCGCTAACACCCGCCAAAAGATGCGGAGATTTCTCCGGAAACTGGAGAACTCTGACGAGTTTCGCATAACGCATGCCGACGCCTCTACCATCGAGCGCGATATCGACATCCTGCTCGAGTTCTGGCGCATCAAGTGGACGCCGCGGAAGGGGAAGCTGGTTCCCGGCCTGGTCAAGAGCAACCGATCGCTGTTCAGGCAAGCTTTCGAACGGGGCACGCTGTTTGTGCCTGTACTTTGGCACGGCGACCGGCCCTTGAGCGCTCTCGCGATCTTCCTCGATCCGGTCAAGAAGAGCATGCTGTTCCACATGGTCGGGCGCGACGAGACGGCCGACATGCTGCCGTCGGGACTGGTCCTGCACGGTTATTGCATCCGCCGCGCGATCGAGAACGGTTTCCGGACATATGATTTCCTGCGCGGCAACGAACCTTACAAATATTCCTTCGGAACCCACGACACCGTCCTCAACTGCACATTGGTACGAACCAAAACCGGCCGGAACCTTGGCGACCGGCTGGACAGGCGATCCTTGGTCGGCGCGTTGCAGCAGGCGGCCGGCCTCCACAAGAAGGGTTGGATCATCCAGGCCGAAAACATCTATCGCCAGATCCTGAACACCGAGCCGACGCATGATCAGGCTCTGTACGGACTCGGTCACGTTCTGGGCACCAAGGGCGATCACCGTCAGGCTGCGGAATGCTTCGGCGCGCTTGCAGCGATGTCGCCGCAATCTGTAAACGCCTGGCTTTGCCTGGGCATTGCGCAGCAGTCGCTAAACGACCACTCCGCAGCCATCGAGTCGTTTGGGCGAGCCACGGACCTCAATCCAGGCTTCATCCTGGCGCGTTATGCCCTGGGCCGCAGCCTTCTCGCCCTGCAGCGGACGGATGAGGCGGCCCAGGCTTTCACTCTGGTCCTTGAGAATGGATCGCCCGCCCCCGCGGAAACCGCCCTGCGCGCCAAGGCCCGGCGACAATTGCAGCAGTTGAGGACAGCCAAGCCGCTCTACATTCTAAAGAAACCTGAGCGCGAGAAGCCCGTCATCCAGCCGTCGCTGCCGCTGGGGCTGACCACTCTGCTCACGGTTGCGCGGCCGGCAACCGTAAGCCGCTCCACCTCTTCTGTCACTTGACGGGGGCTTCGTTGTCTGCCTGCCGCTGCAAGTCGCTCAAACGACTCGTGCCGCCTCGTCAGAAGCCGATTGAGGCCAGCGCTGTAGCGCAGCACGGCCAACGTCGGTAAGCGCATAAACGCCGCGCTCGGCCCTGGCGAACCAGCCATAGACATTGTGAAGCAGGATATTGGCGGCGCGTGGCGAAATGGTTTTCAGATCGCGCGGGCGTTTTGGGCCGTCGACCATGGCAGCGGCGCAGGCCAGCGCGTCCTGCCGGTAAGCGGTCATGACCGGCATACGCGAGCCGCCGCCGACTACAGGGTCGCCGCGCCGGCGCCGATGCTCGTCCACCAGGCGCGATCTTCGCCTCGGGTCTCGCCGGGGCGGCAAGGCGGCCGGACTGAGCAGCAATTCGACGTTGCCGGCGGAGCCAACCACGAGAAGGCCGAAGCCGAGCCGCCGGCACAGCGCACGGAACCGGCGATCGTGCTCGCGGCCCTTGCCTCGACTTGACATCCTCGCCGCGAGCCAGACCTCATCGCATGACGCAGCACGGTCAACACCTTGAAGAATGAGTTCGAGGTTGAACTGCAGCTTCAATTCGCAGATGACGAGCACGGGCGGCTCGCCGTCACGCAGTCCCACGACATCGCAGCCGCCAACCTCGCCTTTGACAGTGAAGTCCAGACTCTCAAGAAACCGCTTCACCGGGATGTAAAGAGACGTTTCCTGCATGCGCGACGCATAGCCGATTCGTGGCTGGTTGGCACAGCATCACCGACAGGCGTTGCCACCGAGGGCAGATTTGCCACTCGTCAACACACGGAGCCATGCATCAAGCAATTTGCTGGGACTTGCCCACTCAGCCGTTAAGCCCTCAGCCCCCTCGCCTCGCCTCCGCGCTTGCGCGGGACCATCATATCCCTGGCCAGCAGGCGGCTCACCCGGCAGAATGCCATGAACGCCCGGCAAGCCTCCTCGGTCTCGACCAGGTCGACGGTGGCGCCGAAGCAGGCGTTGAACGCGGCCTGATAGACTGGGCCCTGGCGGCGAACCGGCCAGCCTTGCAGGAAATCCAGCGCCTGTTCGACGCTGTATATTTCCTCGACCGGCAGGCCAGGCGCGGTCGTGATGCGCACCGGCACCTCGAATTGCAATCTGTCCATTCCTGTCTCTCCAGAACGCGCAGCAACGCCGCTCGCCGCAAAAAGTTGCTTTGACCAGCTTTCCGCTCAGGCCCCGCTTCTTGCCCAGAAACTTCTTGCTCACAAAATATGTCGTCAGTGCGGACGAACGGCCCGGCATGGGGCCGGACACGCACAAGATGAAGCCGCAAAGCATGAATATCGCCGGCCTGAGCCCAATCGCCGGCAGTTCGTCCTTGAACCTGGCGCCGTCCGGTGCCAAATCTGGGGGACTTTTCTCGCGGGCTCAACAGAAGCCCTTTCACCCGGCAAGACGGACACAATGGTCACCTATCTCGACGCCGCCACGGCACCGCTCAGAAACACCGGCCAGATCCGCCTCTATGGCGAAGAAGGCTTTGCCGGCATGCGCAAGGCCTGCGATCTCACCGCGCGCTGCCTCGACGAACTGGTGTCGATCGTCGCGCCGGGCGTCACCACCGAAACCATCGACCGCTTCGTCTTCGAGTTCGGCATGGATCACGGCGCATTGCCGGCGACGCTCAACTATCGCGGCTACACCAAGTCGTCCTGCACCTCGATCAACCACGTCGTCTGCCATGGCATCCCCGACAGCAAGCCGTTGAAGGACGGCGACATCGTCAACATCGATGTCACTTACATCCTCGATGGCTGGCATGGCGATTCCTCGCGCATGTATCCGGTGGGCACGATCAAGCGCGCCGCCGAGCGCCTGCTCGAGGTCACGCACGAATGCCTGATGCGCGGCATCGCCGCGATCAGGCCCGGCGCCCGCACCGGCGCCATCGGCGCCGCCATCCAGACCTATGCCGAAGCCGAGCGCTGCTCGGTGGTGCGCGATTTCTGCGGCCACGGCGTCGGCCAGCTCTTTCACGATGCGCCGAACATCCTGCACTATGGCAGCGCCAGCGAGGGCGTCGAGATGCGGCCGGGCATGATCTTCACCGTCGAACCGATGATCAATCTCGGCCGGCCGCACGTAAAAGTGCTGTCGGATGGCTGGACGGCGGTGACACGCGACCGCTCGCTGTCGGCGCAGTACGAGCACACGATCGGCGTCACCGAGACCGGATGCGAGATTTTCACGCTGTCGCCAAAAAACCTCGACCGCCCCGGCCTGCCAGCATAGTGTTTGCGCGAGGGCCGGATCTTTCCGGTCAAGAAAATGCGGGCGGCCTATGGGAAAGACCAGCGACGATGACGAACGGATCTTCTTTCCCGAAACACCGATAAAACCGCTCGCGAAAGCCAATTCGGTCGATAAGTCGCCCGAAAAGCCGCACTATCTCGGCCATCGCGACCGCTTGCGCCAACGGTTTGCGGCCGGTTCCGACGCCCTCCCCGACTACGAATTGCTGGAGCTCTTGCTGTTTCGCCTGATCCCCCGCGCCGACACCAAGCCCGTCGCCAAGGCATTGCTGGCACGCTTCGGCACGCTGGCCGAGGTGCTTGGCGCCCCCGTCGCACGGCTTGAGGAGGTCAGCGGTATCGGTCCGGCAGTGGCACTCGATCTGAAGATCGTTGCCGCGGCCGCCCAACGCGCGGCGCGTAGCGAGATCAAGGGCCGCGAGGTCCTGTCGTCCTGGACGCAGGTTCTCGGATACTGCCGGTCGGTCATGGCCTTCGAGGAGCGCGAGCAGTTCCGTATCCTGTTTCTCGACAAGAAGAACGCGCTGATCGCCGACGAGGTGCAGCAGGTCGGCACCGTCGACCACACGCCGGTCTATCCGCGCGAAGTGGTCAAGCGGGCGCTCGAACTCTCCGCCACGGCGATCATTCTGGCGCATAATCATCCGTCAGGCGACCCGACGCCGTCGCGCGCCGACATCGAGATGACCAAGCTGGTCATCGAGACGGCCAAACCGCTCGGCATCGCCGTCCACGATCACATCATCATCGGCAAGAAGGGTCATGCCAGCATGAAGGGCCTGCTGCTGATCTGACGCCCTGTTTGGACAAGCATCGGCCCCAAAGCGTCCGGTCTCGTGTCATGACACGCCAGGCAGCGACGGGCGTGCCGCGAGAACGCGGCCTCCGACCGCAACGACGAGCGCGACGATGATCAGTATTGCCGCGACTGCAAACGTGATCCGCATACCGGTCGCGACGGCGTCGGGCCGCGCCGTTGCGATGTCGATGGCCTCTGAGGCGAATGCGAACACAGCGCCCATGACGGATGCGCCGGTGATGAGCCCGAGATTGCGCGACAAATTGAGCAAGCCGGAAATGACGCCCCGCTGGTCCGGGCGGATATCCGACATGACAGCGGTGTTGTTTGCCGTTTGAAACAGCGCATAGCCAGATGTGATGACGGCGATCGGGGCGATGTAGCCAGGGATGCCCGATATTGCCGGCATCACGGATAGAATGAAGCAACCGGCGGCTATCGCGATAAGCCCAATGACGGTCATGCGCCCAGCGCCAAAACGGTCGGCTATGCGACCAGCCGGCACACCTGTCAGCGCGGCGACAAGCGGACCGACCGACATGACGATGCCAACAACAGCGGCGTCGAGCCCGAGCGCACGAGACAGATAGAACGGCCCGACCACCAGTGTCGCCATCATCACCGTCGCCACGAGCGCGCTCATGGCGAGGCTCGCGCTCAACGTCGTATTGCCGAAAGCGGCCAATCGGATCAAAGGCGACGCCACTCTCGCCTCGACAAGCACAAACAAACCGGCCGCGAAGACTGCAGCCACGAATAGAGCCAGGTTGAGCTGACCAAAACTGCCACGCCCGATCGTCATCGCGAGCGCATAGGCGCCAAGCGTCAGGGCAAGCAGCAGCGTGCCGACAACGTCGAAGCCGGCCCGATCGGTCTTCGGCTCCCGGCGATCAGCCGGCAGATAGCGGTAGGCGAGACAAAATGCCAGCAAGCCCAGTGGCACGTTGACGAGGAAGATCGCCCGCCAACCGGCTCCGGCAATCAGGAGACCGCCGAGCGAGGGACCGAGAGCGGTGCCGATCGCCGACATCGTTCCGAGCAGCCCCATGGCGCTGCCGGTCCTTGCCTTCGGCACCGTCTCACCGACAAAAGCCATGGCCAGGGTCATCATGATGGCCGCCGCCAAGCCCTGGGCCGTCCGGGCTGCAATCAGCAGCCAGAGCGTCGGCGCGACGCCACACAGGACCGAGGCCACCGTAAACAGGAACAGCCCGGCCAGCAGCAGCCGCCGGCGACCGGTGATGTCACCCAGTCGCCCGACGCTGACGATCAGGGTGGTGATGGCGAGGAGGTAAGCCAGCACGATCCACTGGACCTCCTGGAACGAGGCGTCGAACGCCTGCGTCAACGTCGGCAAGGCGACATTGGCGATGCTGATGCCGAGCGAGGACAGCAACATCGATAGCGAAAGGCTGGCGAGCGCCCACCGAACCGCAGGTGCCTGTTCTGGATTTTCGGCGACTGCCCGTCCTGCATCGATTGGCTTCAACATGAACTCCGTTTTCTGGCGCGACTCCCGAAACGGAGCTGGCAGACAGGTAGTCCTTTGCTTGAGATGGCGGAAGGCGCATCATTTGCACGTAATCATTGCGTTTGACGACATGTCAGATCGTTCCGGCCATGCTACGATCATCATATGTCGCATCCCGACCTCAATCTGCTTGTCACGCTTGACGTGTTGTTGACGGAAGGCAGCGTGGCGCGCGCCGCTAGAAGGCTGCGGCTGAGCCCGTCGGCGATGAGCCGGGCGCTGGCGCGATTGCGTGAGACGACGGGCGATCCGCTGCTGGTCAGGGCCGGACGCGGCCTCGTTCCGACACCTCGGGCCCTCGAGCTCCGCGAGCGCGTCGGTCAGCTTGTGCAGAACGCCGAAGCCGTTTTGCGTCCTGTCGAGATGCTCGACCTGAAACGGCTTGAGCGGACCTTCACGCTTAGAAACAGGGATGGCTTTGTCGAGAATTTCGGGCCGGATCTCATTGCGCGCGTCGGCGAACAAGCACCGGGCGTGCGGCTGCGTTTTGTGCTGAAGCCGGACAAGGACAGCACGCCTTTGCGCGACGGTAGCGTAGACCTGGAAACCGGCGTTGTCGGAAAGGCCACGGGACCGGAGATGCGCGCGCAAGCGCTGTTCCGTGATCGTTTCGTCGGCGTCGTGCGGATGGGACATCCATTGTGCGAGGTCACGATGACCCCTGCCCGCTACGCAGCCGGCCGGCACATCCTCATCTCCCGTCGCGGACTCGACAGGGGACCGATCGACGATGCCCTTGCGCCGTTAGGGTTGAAACGGGAGATCGTGACGGTCGTCAGCGGCTTTTCGGAAGCTCTGGCTCTGGCGCGTGCCTCAGACCTGATCGCCAGCGTTCCCGAACGCTATACGGGAAACCTGCGCGATGGAATGTTCTGGTTCCCTCTGCCGGTTCCCCTGCCGGAAATCGCGGTCTCACTTTTGTGGCACCCGCGGCTGGATGCCGATCCGGCGCACCGGTGGCTGCGCGGCTGCGTTCGAGACGTTTGCACCGGAAAAGCCCACTGGATCTCTTAAAGCGCAACGGTCAAGGGAGCGTTGCTGATTCGATCATAGCAACTCTAGGTTGCAGGTGCCGGCGATTCCGACCGACCGCCTCGCTGAACCCGGTTAGGTCGAAATCGGCCTCGCCTCGCCCCGACAGCAGCTGAATCGCCAGGACAGCAGGAGCCGGTCGGCGAAAAACAATCGCCTTTATCGCGTCGGCACCATTCCGAACCAGCCTCCTCCACCGCGAGCCGGCGGCCTTTCACGATCCGGCAGAACGCCGTGTTGTTCGGTGCCCCAGCAGGTTTTTTCTTCGCCGCAGCCTTCTTCTTCTTGGGTTCTTCCACATCATCGCCATTGCGTTTTCGTCTGACGGGAAGACCGCACTAGAATTTCGACCGGAAATCGAGCTATGATGCATTTGGCATTTCCTGGGACGGCTTCGCGCCCTTGGAATGCCGGGAGGAACGGGATATGGCCATAGCGCTTGTACTCGTTTTGGTAGTTGTGGGCTCAGTGTTGTTCCACTTCCTGAGCCCATGGTGGTGGACGCCGATTGCCTCTAATTGGGACTATATCGACAACACCATCATCATCACCTTCTGGATCACCGGCGTCGTCTTCGCCGCCGTCGTCCTATTCATGGCTTATTGCGTCTTCCGCTTCCGTCACCGGGAGGGCAACCAGGCTGCATACGAACCCGAGAACAAGCGGCTCGAATGGTGGCTGACGATCGTCACCGCAATCGGCGTCACCGCCATGCTGGTTCCCGGCCTGTTCGTCTGGAACCAGTTCGTCAGCGTCCCAAGCGACGCAACCGAGGTCGAAGTCGTCGGCCAGCAATGGCAGTGGAGTTTCCGCTTGCCCGGCAAGGACGGCAAGCTCGGCACGTCCGACACCCGCAACGTCAGCCCTGAAAATCCTCTCGGCGTAGACCCCAGTGATGCCAACGGCCAGGACGATGTCGTCGTCGAAGCCGCCGACCTGCATCTGCCGGTCGGCAAGCCGGTCAAGATGCTGCTCCGCTCGATCGATGTGCTGCACGATTTCTACGTGCCGGAATTCCGCGCCAAGATGGACATGATCCCGGGCTCGGTCACCTATTTCTGGTTCACCCCGACCAAGACCGGAACTTTTCAGGTCCTGTGTGCCGAGCTTTGTGGCCAGGGGCACCCGTTGATGAATGGCGTGGTGATGGTCGACACGCCGGAAGACTATCTGGCGTGGCTCGGCGAACAGCAGACTTTTGCGCAATTGTCGGCCCCCCAGCAGGTGGGCTCGGCAGAGTAGACGCCGGCAAAGACGGCGATTTGGGTTGAAATTGCGGCACGGCTCGAAACTGTCGAGCCTGGCCGAAAAGGACACGGAGGTGTTCCTATATGGTCGATGTCACACCTGCAGATGGGGTACCGCCGGCCGAAGTCGCGGAGATGGAACTCTACCATCCGCACAGCTGGTGGACGAAGTACGTCTTTTCGCAGGACGCCAAGGTCATCGCCATCCAGTATTCGGCGACGGCGACGGCAATCGGCATGGTGGCGCTGGTGCTGTCCTGGATGATGCGGCTGCAGCTCGGCTTCCCCGGCACCTTCGACTTCATCACCCCGGAAGCCTACTACCAGTTCATCACCATGCACGGCATGATCATGGTGATCTACCTGCTCACGGCACTGTTCCTGGGCGGATTCGGCAACTACCTGATCCCGCTGATGGTCGGCGCGCGCGACATGGTCTTTCCCTATGTCAACATGCTGAGCTACTGGATCTACCTGCTCGCCGTGCTGGTTTTGGTGTCGAGCTTCTTTGCGCCCGGCGGACCGACCGGCGCCGGCTGGACGCTTTATCCGCCGCAGGCGATCATGACCGGCACACCAGGCGGCCAGGACTGGGGCATCATCCTGATGCTCGTCTCGCTGATCCTGTTCATTATCGGCTTCACCATGGGCGGCTTGAACTACGTCGTGACGGTGCTGCAGGCCCGCACACGCGGCATGACGCTGATGCGCCTGCCGCTGACCGTCTGGGGTATCTTCACCGCGACAGTCATGGCGCTGCTCGCCTTCCCGGCGCTGTTTGTCGCCTGCGTGATGATGTTGTTCGACCGTGCGCTCGGCACCAGCTTCTTCATGCCGGCCATCGTCGAGATGGGCGAACAACTGCAGCACGGCGGCGGCAGCCCGATCCTGTTCCAGCATCTGTTCTGGTTCTTCGGCCACCCCGAGGTCTACATAGTGGCGCTGCCGGCCTTCGGCATCGTGTCCGACCTGATCAGCACCCATGCGCGCAAGAACATCTTCGGCTACCGGATGATGGTCTGGGCCATCGTCGGCATCGGCGCGCTGAGCTTCGTGGTCTGGGCGCACCACATGTATGTCAGCGGCATGCATCCCTATTTCGGCTTCTTCTTCGCCACCACGACATTGATCATTGCCGTCCCGACCGCGATCAAGGTCTACAATTGGGTGCTGACATTGTGGCGCGGCGACATCCACCTCACCGTGCCGATGCTTTTTGCGCTGGCCTTCATCGTCACCTTCGTCAATGGCGGGCTGACCGGACTGTTTCTCGGCAACGTCGTCGTCGACGTTCCGCTATCGGACACGATGTTCGTCGTTGCCCATTTCCATATGGTCATGGGCGTTGCCCCGATCCTCGTGATCTTGGGGGCGATCTATCACTGGTATCCGAAGGTCACTGGCCGGATGCTGAACGAGGCCATGGGCCAGTTCCATTTCTGGGTCACCTTCCTCGGGGCCTATCTGATTTTCTTTCCCATGCACTACATCGGCCTGATGGGCGTGCCGCGTCGCTACAACGAACTGACCGCCACGACGGTGATGACCGAGTCGGCCCACGATCTGAACGCGTTCATCAGCATCATGGCGTTCCTCGTCGGCTTTGCCCAAATCGTGTTCCTGTTCAATCTGATCTGGAGCATCCGCCACGGCCGCGAGGCCGGCGGCAATCCGTGGCGCGCCACGACGCTTGAATGGCAGACGTCCGAAACACCGCCCGCCCATGGCAATTTCGGCAAGGAACTGCCGATCGTCTATCGCTGGGCCTATGACTACAGCGTCCCGGGCGCCAAGGAGGACTTTATCCCGCAAAACATGCCGGGCTCCTTCGGATCCTCCAGGGAGCCGGCATGAGCGTCATTCTGGTCTTCCTCCTCGTCATCGTCGGCTTTGTCGGATGGTGGCTTTCCCATCAGAGACTGATGGCCAAGCCATGGCTCGAGCAAGGTTTGATCGGGGATATTATCGGCCCGGAAGGATCGGCGCTGCCGACCGCCAAGATCGGGCTCGGCGTCTTCCTCGCCGTCGTCGGCTGCCTGTTTGCGCTTTTCACCAGCGCCTACTTCATGCGCATGGCGCTGTCGGACTGGCAGGCGCTGCCGCTGCCGCGCGTGCTCTGGTTCAACACCGGCGTGCTGGTCCTGAGCAGCATCGCGCTGCAATGCGCCTCGGTCGCTGCGCGCCGGGGCGAGATCGACGCGGTCAGGCTCGGCCTCGTCACGGCTGGGCTCACCGCTCTTGCCTTCCTGGTCGGACAGCTTGTGGCCTGGCGGGAACTGACCGCCGACGGCTACTTGCTGACCGCCAATCCGGCCAACAGTTTTTTCTACCTGATAACCGGGATGCATGGGCTGCACATACTGGGCGGGCTGGTGGGCCTGGGCAGAACAACTGCCGGCGCCTGGAACGGAGCACGGCCGGAGCGGCTTCGCCTCAGCGTCGAACTGTGCGCCATGTACTGGCATTTCCTGCTTTTCGTCTGGCTCGCCATTTTTGCACTTCTGGCCGGCTGGGCCGCGACTTTTATCGAAATTTGCCGACAGCTGCTGACCTAGGAGGGCCGGACGGATGGCAGACACGACAGTGACGCATACCGGCCAAGCACAGGCGCGGCCGGCTGGCTTGCAAGGCGTCGCCGCCGACTGGTCCTCGGATCAGCGCGCGTTCAAGAACGTGTCCTGGGGCAAGGCCATGATGTGGATCTTCCTGCTCAGCGACACCTTCGTCTTCGGCTGCTTCCTGCTCTCCTACATGACCGCGCGCATGTCCACCCGAGTGCCGTGGCCCAATCCGAGCGAGGTCTTTGCCCTTCATATCCGCGGCTCGAATATTCCACTGATCCTTATCGCCATCATGACTTTCGTGCTGATTTCGAGCAGCGGAACGATGGCCATGGCGGTGAATTTCGGCTACCGCCACGACCGCCGCAAGACGGCGATCCTGATGCTTTTGACCGCAGCGCTCGGCGCAACCTTCGTCGGCATGCAGGCCTTCGAATGGACCAAGCTGATCTCCGAGGGGGTACGGCCCTGGGGCAATCCGTGGGGTGCGGCGCAGTTCGGGTCATCCTTCTTCATGATCACCGGCTTTCACGGCACCCATGTGACATTCGGAGTGATCTTCCTGATCATCGTGGCGCGAAAGGTCTGGCGCGGAGATTACGAAACCGGCCGGCCCGGGTTCTTCACCAGCCGCAGGGGCAGCTACGAGCACGTCGAGATCATGGGACTCTACTGGCATTTCGTCGACCTGGTCTGGGTGTTCATTTTCGCATTCTTCTATCTTTGGTGAGAGGCAGACATGGCTTTGGTGAGAGGCAGATATGGCTGAAGCAACCGCAAACGGTCTGGGGCAACATACGCTGCACGGAACGCAAGCGCATGATCCGGCAGCAGCAGGCATTGCCCCTGCGGAGGTCCATCAGGAGCACCCGATCAGGCTCTATCTGGTGGTCTGGGCATGGCTGTTCATCCTCAGCGCCTGCTCCTATCTGGTCGACTATGTCGGCCTCCACGGCTATCTCAGATGGTCGCTGATCCTGATCTTCATGATGCTCAAGGCCGGGCTGATCGTCGCGGTCTTCATGCACATGGCCTGGGAGCGGCTGGCACTGACCTATGCGATCATATTGCCGCCGATCCTGGTGCTGGTGTTTGTGGCAATGATGGTCTTCGAATCGGAGTACACGCTTCTCACCCGGATGCTGTTTTTTGGGGCCGAGCCCTGACGCGCAATCCGGGTTCGGGCAGCATTTCCCGTCGAGGGCCGGAGGGGCTGTTCACGGCCCGCTCTGCGTTGCCTTGAAACGGTCGACAGCTGGCCCATTTTTGTCACCACCGGAAAACGACAGAAGGAGAACGATTTTCGTCGGTTCTCCGTCGTGAACTCCAGGAAGGGAGGCTCAAGATGACGATCGCAAACAGATTGAAGGACTTTATCGACGAGAAAGGAATTTCCTACGATACCGTCGAGCACCACCGCACGTCGACAAGCAGGCAGTCCGCCTTAGCGGCACATGTGCCCGGCAGCATAATGGCCAAATCGGTGGTGGTTCACCACGACGGTGGCTATGCGCTGGCCGTGGTCCCGAGCACGCACAGGATCGAGCTCGGCACATTGCAGGACGTCATGCACCAGCGCATTGGGCTCGCCTCCGAGGACGAGGTGGTTTCGCTCTTCGAGGATTGCGACACCGGCGCAATCCCGCCGATCGGCGCGGCCTACGATGTGCCGGTGATTGTCGATGAAAGCCTCGGCAATGCCGGCGATATCTATTTCGAGGGTGGCGACCACAGGACGCTCGTGCATGTCAGCGGCAAGGATTTCCGCAACCTGACCAGCGACGCACAGCAAGCCCGCTTTAGCTACCCGGCTTACTAAAACGCTCTTGCCAACCTGCCGCAGCGGCCTCTCGCCGGTGCGGCAGGGCAGGGTTTTTTCAGTCCGCCGGTCTGGTGGAGGCCGGCGATTTCACGACTTTCCGATAGACGTGCCAGGTGGCGTGACCGAGGATCGGCAGCACCACCGCCAGCCCGGCGAACACCGGCAGCGAGCCTATGATCAGGGCGACGGCGACAATCAGGCCCCAGACAGCCATCACAATCGGGTTCGCCAGGACCACCCGCACCGAGGTGTGGATGGCTTCGTAGGCGCCGACGTCGCGGTCGAGCAACAACGGGAACGCGACGACCGTGGTGCACAACACGACCGCGGCGAAGACGAAGCCGATCGCGTGGCCAACGATAATCAGCGTCCAGCCGCGCCCGGTGGCGAATATTTCACTGATGAAGCTGGACAGTGATTCCGGCGGGGCTGGACCGAACACCTGCTGATAAAATATCTGCGCGGTCAACAGCCAGGCGACGAAGATCGCAAGCAGCATGATCCCGACCGCCGCGATGGCCGGCAGCGCTGGAGAATTCCTGACCTCGAAGGCGTGGCTCCATGAGGCGTCGAGCCCGGCCTCTCTCCGCCGGCTGATCTCATAAAGGCCGAGCGCCGCGAATGGACCGATCAGCGCAAAACCAGACACCAGCGGAAACAACAGCGGCAACGTGTTGTTGCCCGACGTCCAGACAGCGAGCACGACGCCGACAAGTGGATAAATCAGGCAGAGGAAAACGATGTGCGACGGTTTGACCATGAAATCGTCGACGCCACGCTTGAGCGCGTCGAAAAGGTCGGAAACGCCTATCTTTCGAATTCTGGTGTGCTCCAGCGTCTCGCTGGCGCCTGCAATCACATGAAAACTTGCCATGACCATTCCTCCAGACCAGGTCCGGTAAAGGTCGCGATTTCACGGTGCTGTCGTTCAGCGTGACTGGCCACGCAAAACCGCGACCTGCACCATGATCAACATACGCTCTTGCATGCCATTTGTCGCGGCCCCTTTGTCTGTGGGGACGGCTCCGGTGATCCCGCTGGCTCTAACGGCCTTTCTTCGCTAGTCTCAAAGCTGGGTTGAAGGGGTGAAGGTCATGGATGGAAAGACCGTTCTTATACTCGGCCTTGGCATAGTTATTCTGCTGGTGCTGGGATTCTGCGCAGTGCCAACGTGAGGTTTGAGCAGGTTCGGACGCACCTCGTTCAGCCATCGCCGATTCTCAACCCGGCAAACAATCCGAGAACATCAGGATTCAATGCAGCCACGAGGCAGGTCCTGCCGTCAATTTCCGGCTGACATGACGACACGCATTGCAACGGTATCGGCAAGCAGCACGGCAAAGATCGCGAAAAGATAGAGAATCGAATAGGCAAACAGCGCCTTTGCGCGTTTCATCTCCCGTCCTTCAGCCAATCTTTTGTCGACCAGAAGCTTCCAGGCATGCCAGATGAAACCCGCGCCCAATGCGGCCGAAACAATCCCGTACAATCCGCTCGCGAATCCGACAGCCCAAGGGAGCACGCCGATTGGTGCCAGGATCAGCGAATAGACGAAGATTTGCTTTCTGGTCGAAACCTGGCCGGCCACGTTCGGCATCATCGGAATGCCGGCCGCGGCATAGTCGCCGATCTTGAACAGCGCGAGCGCCCAGAAATGCGGCGGAGTCCAGAGGAAAATGATCAGAAACAGGACGAGACTTTCAACCCCGACGGCGCCGGTGGCGGCGGCCCACCCGATGACCGGAGGAAGCGCACCCGCGGCGCCGCCTATGACGATGTTCTGCGGCGTCGAGCGTTTCAGCCACATCGTGTAGATGACGACGTAGAAGAAGATGGTGAAGGCCAGCAGCGATGCGGCGAGCCACCCCACCAGCACGCCGAGCGTCATGATCGAAAGTACGGAAAGCACCATGCCGAAGCCGAGCGCTTCGCCTGGCGTGACCCGGCCTGACGGGACCGGCCGCTTTGACGTGCGCGACATCAACGCGTCAATATCGGCATCGTACCACATGTTGAGTGCCCCGGCCGCCCCCGCTCCAACCGCAATTGCACCGATTGCAATCACGGCGATGACCGGATTCATCGCCCCGGGCGCCACCATCAAGCCGACGAAAGCGGTAAAGACAGCAAGCGCCATGACGCGTGGTTTCAAAAGCGCGAAGAAATCACTGACCGTCGCTTCAGAGATCTGGATACCGGTATCCTTGAGGCCGCTTTCCCGAGCCGACATTTCAGGCGACTACCGATTGGCACACGCAATCTGGCCGGCCCATCGGCCGACGGAAGAACCGGGTTACTTCCTGGCGGAAGAACCGGGCTACTTCCTGGCGGAAGAACTGGGTCATTTGGAGAATTGCTTCAGATAGGCGATGACATTGGCGAGATCCTCGTCCTTCTTGAGGCCGGGAAACGCCATCTTCCCACCTTTGATCATGGCCTTGGGATCGCGAAGATAATTCGTCAGCGTGGCGTCGTCCCATTTGACGCCGGATTTACCCGCCTCGGTCATGGCTTTGGAATACTTGAACCCGGGATGC
Source organism: Mesorhizobium sp. WSM4829 (assembly GCF_055811475.1). Taxonomy (NCBI): domain Bacteria; kingdom Pseudomonadati; phylum Pseudomonadota; class Alphaproteobacteria; order Hyphomicrobiales; family Phyllobacteriaceae; genus Mesorhizobium; species Mesorhizobium sp. WSM4829. The sequence continues at coordinate 121,844 of NZ_JBVVQJ010000008.1, forward strand.
GTGCCGGCCGTCCGGCCGATGACGCCGCTCAGCGACGGACCGACCTTGTTCTGGTCCTTGTCAACGACGTGACAAACCTTGCATTTGGCGAAGACCTTCTCACCCGCGGCGGCATCCTGTGCCTGGGATTGGCTCGTGACAAAGGTCGCAACGGACACGACTGCGAAAAACGCGATTGCACGCATGGCATATCCTCCCGATCGCCAAATCTGCCTTGGACGATCAGCGCGTGCCGACACGGCATGCGCCCCTTCACGACAGAGCGGAATATCCGCCTCTCCCGCATGGAATTGCGGCATCTACATACCACAGAATCCGGCCGGCAGATAGAAGAAGTCGACCCGCGGGATCGCGGCAGAGGCGACGAGGCAGGCCGATCGGCGTCGAGCGCAATCGGAACGCATACCGGATAATGGCGTTAGATCAGCTACGGTTAAACATCTGGAAGATCAAAAGATCAGAGAAGTGTATGAACGACAGGAGCGACCTGGAGGTGCGCCACGGCACCCGCACGATCGACGGCGACACCGTCTTTTACAGACAAGCAGGTCCTGAAACCGCGCCGGTGTTGCTGCTTCCGCATGGCTATCCCTGCTCATCCTTCCAATATCGCCGGCTGATGCCGGCGCTCGCCGATCGGTGGCGGACGGTCGCGCCGGATTTCCCCGGCTTTGGCTACAGTGGCGATCCGGCACGGTTCGGTTATGATTTTGATGCCTATGCAACGTTCCTTGAGCGGTTCACCGACGCGCTGGAGCTCGGTAGCTACGCGCTATGGTTGCACGACTACGGCTCGCAGATCGGCCTGCGCCACGCCATAGCGCACCCATCGCGGATCAGGGCCCTGATCATCCAGAATGGCGACATCTACGCCGATGCTCTTGGCCCGAAGTATAAAACGATCCGGCGTTTCTGGCGTGATCCTTCACCAGCGAACCGTGCGCCGCTCGAGCAGGCGGTGAGCGAAGACGGCTTTCGCGCCGAGTTCGTAGGCGAAGTGGATGACGACGTCGCTCGACGTGTCCCGCCCGATCTGTGGAAGTTGCATTGGCCGCTGATGGATACGCCTGTGCGCCGTGCGCTTTCAGTCGGACTGATGGAGAAGCTCAAGGCTAATCTCGACTGGTTCCCTCGTTACCAGGCATACCTGCGCGAGCACCGGCCACCGGCAATGATCCTTTGGGGACCGAAGGACGAATACATGCCCGAGCCGGCAGCGCGCGCCTATCTGCGCGATCTCCCCGAGGCCGAGCTGCATTTGCTGGACGACGCAGGGCACTGGCTGCTGGAGACACACTTCGAGGTCGCCCTGCCACTTGTGCGACGGTTTCTGGGCAAGGTCCTGCATTAATCGCCCGCACAACGCCGCAGCGGATTCCGCCATTGCTGACCACCCATCGAGAGGAGCGCACTCCATGATCGACAACGCCACAATCGCCCGGATCTGGCGGGGAACGACACGCCGTGACTTGGCGGACGCCTACGAGCCATATCTACGCCGCGAAGGCATTCCGCCGCTTCAGGAGAAGGCACTTGGCGTGCAGTTGTTTCGCGAGGATCGCGAAGAAGAAACAGAGTTCGTGACGATCTCGTACTGGCCTGATGTCGAAGCAATGGCGAGCTTCACCGGCGGTGACCCGCACAAGATCCATCACCTGCCGCGTGACGAAGAGTTTCTCGTTGAGCTGCCCAAGCGAGTAACCGTGATGCGTATCCTCGTCAGCCAATTGGCTCACGAGTAATGCGGCGCGGCGAAAAAAAGGCCGCCTCTAGGGCGGCCTTTCACATCCAGCAGATGTTGTGCTATTCGGCGTCCTTGGCAGCTTTCTTCTTCGGCGCGGCCTTCTTCTTGGGCTCTTCCGCATCGTCGGCCTTGTTGGCGTCGGCCTTCTTTGCTGCGGCTTTCTTCGCCGGCTTCGCCTTGGCCGTCTCGCTGTCCTCGTCGTCGGCCATCAGTTCTTCCTTGCTGACCTTGACGTCGGTGACCGAAATCTGGCTGAGCAGATGGTCGACCACCTTCTCCTCGAACAGCGGCGCGCGCAACGTGTTCAGCGCTTCAGGATTGCTGCGGTAGAATTCGAAGGCTTCCTGCTGCTGGTTGGCCGGATAGCGGCGCACCTGCTCGAGCAGGCCGCGCTGCAATTCCTCGTCCGACACGGTGACGCCGGCCTTCTCGCCGATTTCGGCGAGAACCAGGCCGAGACGCACACGGCGCTCGGCAAGCCGCATATATTCGGCGCGCGCCTCTTCTTCCGTCGTCTCCTCGTCGGCGAAGGTGCGGCCGGCGGCTTCCAGATCGCGGTTGACCTGGTTCCAGATGTTGTTGAACTCGGCCTCGACAAGCTTCGACGGCGCTTCGAACGAGTAGGCGGCATCGAGCTGGTCGAGCAGTTGGCGCTTGATCTTCTGGCGCGTCATCGAGCCGAACTGGTTCTCGATCTGGCCGCGCACCACCTCACGCAGGCGCTCCAGCGACTCCAGGCCGAGGTTCTTGGCCATTTCGTCGTTGATCTCCAACGCACCGGGCTGGGACACTTCCTTGACGGTGACGTCGAAGGTGGCTTCCTTGCCGGCAAGATGCGCCGCCTGGTAGTTTTCCGGGAACGTGACCGTGACCTGCCTCTCGTCACCGGCCTTGCTGCCGATGAGCTGATCCTCGAAGCCGGGAATGAATTCCTTGGAGCCGAGCACCAGCGGCTGGTCGGTGCCGGCGCCGCCGCTGAAGGCTTCGCCATCGATCTTGCCGACATAGTCGATCGTCACGCGGTCGCCCTCGGCGGCCTTGCCGGTCTTCGGTTCGTAGGTGCGCGCCGATTCGGCGACACGCTTGACCTGCTCGTCGATTTCCGAATCCGGCACGTCAAACACCTGACGCGTCACCTTGATGTCGGAGAAATCCTTGATCTCGATCGGCGGAATGATCTCGTAGTTCAGGCGGAACTCGAAGTCGGCGCCGCCGGCCAGGATCTTCTCGGCCTCCTTCTCGTCCTCGGTCATGATCACTTCGGGCTGCATGGCAGCCTTTTCGCCACGGCCGGTAATGATCGAACGGGTCGAATCGTTGAGGATCTCGTTGACCACTTCGGCCATGAACGACTTGCCATAGACCTTGCGCAGGTGCTGCACCGGCACCTTGCCGGGGCGAAAGCCGTTGATGCGGACCTTGCTCCTGGCATCTGAAAGCCGCGCCATCAGCTTGGCTTCCATATCACCGGCCGGCACGGTGATCTTGATCTCGCGCTTGAGACCGGAGTTGAGCGTTTCGGTGACCTGCATCATAGAACCTTCGTTTCCGCAGCCAAACGGCTCTTGCCGTTTACAGCCTGCCGGTATGATCTTGCCGGGAGTGGCTTTTGGTGCGGGACTTGGCGATCTGTCCACTCAACGTGGCTCAAACCGTCCAGAAACACGCTCCAAAATGTGAATAAGTCTTTGTTTTTCCGATTTCTTATCACATTCTGCAGAAGTGGATCGTCGCATCCCGTCACATTCGACACGCCTTTTGTCACAGGCGCGGCCGATTTTCAACCATCTTCGCGTCTACAGCGCCGCGCGTCATCTTGGACGCGCACAGGAAGCTGGAGCACCTTGATTTTGGCGCATGATCCCCAAAAATACGATTTTCGGGATCATGCGCCGGCGAACGGCCGTATTTTGACCGCGACATTGACAGAATGATGGCTGCCTGCCGGGCAACGCGGATGCGGCGGAATTGCTGGCCGCGCTGGATTTTAGGCACCACTCCGACTTGGCTCCCGCTGGTGTAGCTACCCCGAAGTCGTCATCCGCTCAGCGCAGCGGTCCTGACGCAGAGAAACCCGCCACCTTGCGAGTGGCGGGCCGGCCGCGAGGCCAGGAGAGTGTTGTCAAGCCTGTACGGCCGATGCGACACTCCCGTCTGCGCAACAGTTTTCTCAGCGGCGTGCGATCAGCAAGCAAAGCTCACGCAGGTCGCGATCGTATGTGCCGCCGCTCCCGAGCACATCCACGCAGCGCTTCTTCATCCGTATCAACTGGCTGCTGGACATCTGCGCGACCACGCTCACGCCAGGAGTCCCGGGTGTTCCAGGAGTCGCGGGTGTGCCAGCAAGGGTCCCGCCGCCGACGCCTACACCGACGCCGACCCCGGTCGTCCCACCAACATTGGCACTCACACCCGCTGCAACGAGGCCGGTGCCGCCTACATTTGCGCCTGCGCCAGCAGTGATACCGCCGGTGCCGTCGGCATTGGCGCCCAGGCCGGCCGTGACGCCACGAGTGCCGCCGAGATTGGCACCCAGGCCAGCCGTGACGCCACGAGTGCCGCCGACATTGGCGCCCAGGCCAGCCATGACGCCACGAGTGCCGCCGACATTGGCGCCGGCACCAGCGCTAATGCCCCTGCTGCCGCCGATCGATGCACCGGCGCCGGCATTCACCCCGCTTCGGCCCCCGATCGAAGCGCCGACACCCGCGATAATGCGTTTCTTGCCGCCGATCGATGCGCCGGCTCCCGTATTTACCCCGCTGCTACCGCCGATCGAAGCGCCGACTCCCGCATTGACGCCGCCACTGCCGCCGATCGAGGCGCCGAGACCGGCGTTTACGCTGCCTCGGCCGCCAACCGATGCGCCGAGACCGGCGTTTACACCGCCTCGGCCGCCAACCGATGCGCCGGCGCCGACGCTAATGCCGCCTGCGCTGGAGGGAAAAGAAAGAGATAAAACAAGTGCACTACAGGCCAAAGCTGCGGCGAAACTGTTAACGACGTTTGCCATGACACTCTCCTTTGGAAATTACCCCACAGCAGCAGTTTCAAATTTGCTACTTTAGCAACAACGAACCCAGAGCGTGTTTGAATCGCTAACACGAAACAATGTTTGCGGTCGTGACTTACGGGTAGAAAAATATTCCGAATCAATTTGAAAGAATTTGAATACATCCTTGGGCAGGTAGACCCGGCCGCCGACGAGTTCGTTCGCGCCGCAAACTGTCACTCAAGCCATTTCGAGCGCATTACGATGCAATTGACCAGCTGCGCAGGAACCTAAGAAGGCCCTCAACTTATTAAACGATAGGCCGGCGGGCTACGAGAAGCCCCATGCAGCGCCGATGTCGCGGGCATAGGCTACTAATTACTCTGATCCTCAGTTGACCGGCTTCTAGACTCGGTAGAACTTACCCCCTCAACTACTAGGGGGAAAAATGGCGACGCACCCGTATATTTCAGGCCCAGGCAACGTCACGCAGATGATCCAGTTTCTGCGGAAGAACTTTCCGGCAACTGTTAATTCAGACACGGTGAAAAGACTTGGCCTCGCCTCAAACAACGAGAGCTACGTAATCAACGTACTCCAGTTTCTCAAGCTCGTTGACGAGCAGGGCAAGCGTACGGATAAGGGGCATGAGGTCATGACGATCCATGACGATCCTTCCTTCCACGAAGCCTTTAGCGATCTGGTCCGGACGGCCTACGCCGACCTTTTTGAACTCAGAGGTGATGACGCCTGGAATTTTACTCGAAATCAGTTGACGAATTACTTTAGGTCAGTGGACAAAACGAGCGACATTATTGGGTCTCGTCAGGCAGGAGTTTTCATAGCGCTGCGTGAATTGGCGGGTCATCAAGCTTCGGAACCCGATGGCAACCTCTGGCCCAAGGGCAAAGCCTGCCACTTCAGTGAGACCTAAGCCCGCGCAGGCGTATGCTTCAGGGCCGCCCCCAGCAGCGTCCACTCCGCCCCCTACCGCGAAAGTGAAGGCCGACATGGCCCTCACTGTTAGGATTGAGATCAATTTGCCTGCCGAAGGCACTCAGGAAACGTATGACGCCATCTTCAAAAGCATTAAAGCCAACCTGTTTCCGTGATCGACCGGCTGACCCAATTTGAACGGGTTGTCAGGGTAGCGAAGAATGTCGGCGCGACACTCGACAAGGCTGATCGACGCACCGCGCATCCGTTCGATGAGCGCAACATTCACACGGACATATCGTCGGTATCCCTCAAACTCTTTGACAATGGCCATTTTTCTCAAGCCACGTTCGAGGCGTTCAAATTGCTCGAATATCGCATACGGATGCTATCCGGCTTAGAGGAAACAGGCTTCAGCCTTATGATGAATGCCTTCAATGAAGGTGGCCCGAAGATCGCTCTGACCGACCTGATAACGATCAGCGACAAGGATGAGCAAAAGGGATTCAGGCATATCTTCGCTGGCGCTCTGGCCGGCATTCGAAATCCACGCGGCCACGACATACGAGTAGATCCAATTGATCTCTGTTTGGATCACCTCTCTGTGGCATCGGTGTTGCTTCGTACGCTGGAGGCCCGAAAGTCACCGCCGGCATGACCGCTATGGTGCGCGTGAAGGGACTCGAACCCCCACACCTTGCGGCGGCAGGACCTAAACCTGCTGCGTCTACCAATTCCGCCACACGCGCTCCGGCGCTTCCTCTACAGGCACCGGACACTTGGCGCAAGACTGTGCCCGAAAGTGTGTCCGGTATGCCCGTACTGTGCCCCGGCATGTCCAGCGTATTGTCAAATTACGCAATGAAATCAACGCAGCACTGACACCGTCCATGGGATTTAGGTTCTGGCGTAAGAACGTCGGGGTTCGAGTCCCTCTATCCGCACCACTGCTCCCCTTGAACAGTGGATTAAGGTTTTGGTGAAGACTCCTCGAACACCTGGAGCGTGAACCATCTGTCAATTTCGCAGATTCAGGTCCCAGCATGCGATCGTCGCCGACCGGCCAATACTAATAGAGCGGTTCCTCGAACAGCGTCTTGTCGCCGTCCATCAGCGCCTTGATCTGCGCGGCGCCATCGGTTGCGATTGCGACGCGGACGCCGAACGGCCGCACCCGCATGTCGTTCTGGATCGCCATCCCCTCGCCTTCCGGCAGATAGAAGCGCTCGATGCCGTAATTCGGCGCGATCGTCGTGGCTGCGCTGAGATCCCACCCTTCTGACACATGCCCGACGATATCGACTTCATCGGATGCTGCCGGTGCCGGCGCTTGCCCGAACCAGGCCGTGGTCGCGCCCCAATAGCCGTCGGAGCCCCGTCTCAGCCTGACCACGATCGGCGTATCGTCGCTCGTGAGCTTGCCGGTCGGAATGTTGGCGATCAGCTTCACCGGCAGGCGCGAAATATCATAGCTGAGTATAATGTAGTCGCCGCGCAGCAGATCGCGCGGGTCGATCGGTTCGACCCTCAGCAGCACCTGCTTGCCGTCGCGCAGGATCGCCGCCCGGCCGGCGATGATCCAGCTCAGGAAGCCGATCTGGACGAGTGTCAGCACCAGCGCTGAAATGATCAGTTTTTTGCCGGTCATCATGCCGCTGCTCCTTCTACGCTCGGGAGCCTCATGCGCTTCTCCACGCGGAGGATGACAAGGGCAAGCAGGCCAAGAAGCACAGCGGCTGCAAGGAAGAAGCCTGCCGTGTCGAGCATCGACTGCAGCATCACCACATAGATGATGGCGAGTTCGAAGGCGAAGCCGGCATAGGCAACCCAGCGCAAGCCCCTGCTCTCGCGGCCGCCCAGCACGATTGCCGCGACAATGCCGGCAAGCGCAATGGCCGAGGCAATGCCAAAGCCGCTGTTATTGCTTTCACTGGCCAGTTCGAACTGGATCATCGCCAGGCCGGTGAGAAACCCGATCAGCGCGTGCAAGGGCAGATGGCCGCCAAGCTGCAATATCCGGTCGACGGGCTCGGCAGCGAGGATCGCAGCCGCGAAAAGCAGCGCCGACACGACAATGAGCGGGACGGCGACCTGCAGCGTTTCGTATTCCGTAAACAACAGCACGAGATAGAAGATGACCGACAGGACGATCAGATGCCGCGCCGCCTGGCTGCGGGTCCAGAACGAAATGGCGAACAACACGATCGCCATGGCGACGAAGAGGTGCGGAAATTCCGTGCGCCTGAAATAATCGAACCCTCTCAGGAACAGCCACGCGTCGGCAATGCCGACAGAAGCGACGGTCAGCGGGTTCGAGCGCAGCGCAACTGCCGCCAGGGCGGTGCCCGCGCCCCAGGTGATCAAGGCCGACGCTTCGTCGCCTGACAAATGATACATCTGGCCGATCAGCGCGATCGATCCGCCAAATGCCGCCGCGGCGACGATCCAGAGTGCCTCGCCGATTGCAGCATGGTCGCGTGTCTTCAGAACGGCGCCGCCGACATAGCCGGCGAAGATGATGGCGAAGAGGGCTGCCACCCGCGCCAGCCGCGGGATGGCTTCCCAGTTGGCGGCGACGAAGATCAGGACGGCCGCACCAAAAAGCAACGCCGCCATCATCGCCAGGATCGAGCCGAAGCTCAGCGATTTGCGCTCATTGGCCTCGACGTCGCGCGTCAGCGCGTCGGCCGTCGAGGCGTCGATCAGGCCAGCCTGCAGCCATCGTGCGATATCGGCCCTGACCCGCGACGAATAGCTCGCCATGCCTTTCTCCTCCAGCTTGGTCGTCTCTTCAGCCGACCCGGACAAACCGTTGACGCTACGGCATTTTCCGATTCTGGCCTATCTATGTCGAAGACGGGAATTGCGGGCGATTGTGCATTGCACAATTTGCATTGCTGCCATGCACCAATAGCGCTTTTAAATCGATATGACCCGACCTATCTTCAGGGCGTACACAAAGACGGAATGATCCGGAAGAAAGACGAAACGAGAATACCATGAACCTGATCCGCAACTACCGCAACTGGCGCCGCTACCGGGACACCGTTTCCGAGCTGAGCCGCCTGAGCAACCGTGAACTGACCGACCTCGGCATCAGCCGCAGCGACATCCACTACGTCGCCCGCAAGGCGGTCTAATCCTCTTCGGACCGCAAATGGTCCGAACCAGTTTGACTTGAAAAGAGAACGACAATGAACCTGATCCGCAACTATCGTAACTGGCGCGTTTATCGCTCGACGGTTACCGAGCTGGGTCGCCTTTCGAACCGCCAGCTGCATGATCTCGGCATCGTCCGCGAAGAGATCAAGAGCATCGCCCGCAAGGCGATCTAGTCAGAATTTCGCCAGGGTCGACCTCCTCCCCGACCCTGACGGATACGGTCAGCCTTCACCTCCTCCCGAGGGTTGACCACAAAAACGGCGCCCGCCGCACCTCCTCCCGCGGCGGGCGCTGTTTCCCCCAGGGCGAAGCAATTTCGTCCAAAAGGGTTTCGCCCCCTTTCATCAGGCGAAAGGAATTTCGTCAAAGCCGACCTCCTCCCCGGCGATGGCGAATACGGTCGATCTTCACCTCCTCCCGAGGATCGACCAGCAAAACGACACCCGCCGGATCCTCCCCCGGCGGGTGTTGTTGTTTTTCAGGCTCGACGCACGCTCTGAGAATCGTTCTGGGAATTCGTTCTGGCGGGGAAGTCCCTGTCGTCAGTCGAGCGCACCGCTTTCCAGCACACCCCTCTTCTTCCACTGGCTGAGCGGAAAAATGTCCGGTGCGCCGCCCATCGGCGCATACCAGGAATCCACCACCCACTCGGTGCCTCTGCGGTCGCTGATCACCGCCGTCCAATGGGGATAGCGCCCGTCGACAAACAAGCCTCGCGAGGCCTTGTCCTCGACCTTGTGGAACCTGAGCAATTTTCGCTCGGCAAGATAGACCAGCAGCGCATGGGTATTGGTCGATTCGTCGACACAATCCATCTGGCCCCTGATGCGCGATGCGCCGAATTCCGACTGCGGCAGATCGCGAATGCCGGTGGCCCGGAAAATGCGCTGCTCGAAATAGCGAACAGCCTTCGAAATGGCGGCTCGCTCGGCTTGGGGCGAACCGGCGCCGGCACGCAGGATAGAGCGGAAACGCGCGCCGTCACCGGAGCCAAGCGCCAGCATCGTGCGATAGTTGCAACTGTAGCCGTGGCAGATGGGGATCCGCTTGGAAGCCGTCGCAGCCAGTTCGCCGGCGGCCGCTGATCCGCCCACGGCGATCACGACTGTCAGAAATGTCGCTCTGGCAAAGATCCCAAGCATTCCGTCCATTCTCCGACAGTAGACGATTGCCGCGCTTGGCGGCAACAACGCCGGCTCGCGTAATTGCAATCGCAGCTACAAAGGATTATTTCGGCGCTCATGAACAAGAATCCCATTCACGTCGTCGGCGGTGGCCTGGCCGGTTCTGAAGCCGCTTGGCAGGCGGCCGAAGCCGGCGTTCCCGTCGTGCTGCATGAAATGCGCCCCATCCGCGGCACCGATGCGCACAAGACGGATGGATTGGCCGAACTCGTCTGTTCCAATTCCTTCCGCTCCGACGATGCGCAGACCAACGCCGTCGGCCTGCTGCACGCCGAAATGCGGCTGGCCGGTTCGCTGATCATGAGCGCCGGCGACGCGCACCAGGTGCCGGCCGGCGGTGCGCTGGCTGTCGACCGCGACGGGTTTTCCGGAGCGGTGACAAAAAAGCTCGAAGCGCACCCGCTCATCACCATCCAGCGCGAGGAAGTTCCAGGCCTGCCGCCCGCGGATTGGGACCAGGCGATCATCGCCACCGGCCCGCTGACCGCACCTGGGCTCGCCCAATCGATCGCGGAGGTGACCGGGGCCGATGCGCTCGCCTTCTTCGACGCCATCGCGCCGATCGTCCATTTCGACACGATCGACATGGACATCTGCTGGTTCCAGTCGCGCTACGACAAGGTCGGACCTGGCGGCACCGGCAAGGATTACATCAACTGTCCGATGGACAAGGAGCAATATCTTGCCTTCGTGCAGGCGCTTGTCGACGGCCAAAAGACCGAATTCAAGCAATGGGAAGGCACGCCCTATTTCGACGGCTGCCTGCCGATCGAGATCATGGCCGAGCGCGGCGTCGAGACGCTGCGCCATGGGCCGATGAAGCCGATGGGGCTGACCAATGCGCACAATCCGTCGGTAAAGGCCTATGCCGTCGTGCAGCTTCGCCAGGACAATGCGCTGGGCACGCTCTACAACATGGTCGGTTTCCAGACCAAGCTGAAGCACGCCGAGCAGGTGCGCGTGTTCCGCACCATCCCGGGCCTCGAAAACGCCGAGTTTGCCCGCCTCGGCGGCCTGCACCGCAACACCTATATCAATTCGCCGACGTTGCTTGACCGATCGCTGCAGTTGAAATCACGGCCCGGCCTGCGCTTCGCCGGCCAGATCACCGGCTGCGAGGGCTATGTCGAAAGTGCCGCCATCGGCCTGCTTGCCGGGCGCTTTGCCGCCGCCGAGCGGTTGGGCCACGCGCCGGCGCTGCCGCCGATGACCACAGCCTTTGGCGCGCTGCTCAACCATATTACCGGCGGCCACATCGTTTCCGACGACGAGCCGGGAAAGCGCTCATTCCAGCCGATGAACATCAATTTCGGCTTGTTCCCTCCGGTGGAAGCGCCGAAAGCCGAGGGAAAACGCCTGCGCGGCAAGGACAAGATCGTCGCCAAGCGGCGTGCTGTTACATCGCGTGCGTTGGATGATTGCCGGCAATGGCTAGGGCTGCCTTCGCGGGCGGAAGCAGCGGAGTAGCCTTTTCCGGTCTTGTCGATCAGTTGATCGGAGAGTAGGATATTATCCTACCTCGCCACAGGGAGCAATTCCATGGAGCCCGCCGAGAAACTGTCCGTCACCGTCACGCCCGCCATGGCGCGCATGATCCGCGAAAAAGTCGAGGATGGTACCTTTGGTTCGGCGAGCGAGGTGATCCGCGCAGCACTTCGTGCCTTACAGCGCGAGGAGGAAGAGCATGCCGAGCGGATGGCGTCGATCAGGGCGCTCGTAAAGGCATCGATCGAGGATACAAGGCCCGCTGTTTCGCTCGAAGAAGCAATCGACAGGGTAAAGAGCCGGATTTCACAACGCGAGCGAGACAATGATGATACAGCGTCTCGCCGTCGCTCTTAGCGAAGAAGCTATTGCCGATCTCGAAGCGATGGCTGCCTACATCCTTGAGAGCAGCGGCAGCGAAAGCATCGCAAATGGTTTTGTCGATCGGATTAGATTAAACAACGCTGCCAGAGCATCGGCAATGCGCCTCGCGGTGGCCGGTCGGGCGATGACATTGCGCCGGGATTGCGGACAGTGCCGTTCGAGCACTCTGCCATCATCGCTTACGTTGTCGATGACGAACTCGTCCGCATCGTCAACATCTTCTATGGCGGTCGCGACTATGAGGCGCTGATGCGCGATGGCGGATCGAGCGACCCATCGTGACAGAAGTCTACGGCTGCCGTGATAGTTCCAGCTTTCCGGATTCCTTCATCCTTGGCAGCCTTCAGGCGTCCGGCCAGCCTCGCGTCGCGCGGCGCAACAACAGAAAATGCCGGCGCCAGGCCGAGAGCCGCGCCACCTCGTTCAGAGGTGACTGACGAGAACTTTCCATCTTGCCGAGATAGGCGCGCGACAAGGCCAGCGGCAAAAATGCTGGTCTGAGCGAATCCGGCAACGACGCTGCGCCCTGCTCGAATGCTGCAAGATGTTCTTGCGCCAGCGCGATCATCGCGGCGACGGCGCGTTTTGCTCCAGGCCCGTCATCGCCCGCAACGAACTCCTCGGAAGACGATCCTGCCGCGGCCAGAATGTCGGCCGGGACAAAGCATTGCCCACGCTTGCGATGCAATGGCAGCAGCAGCAAAAGGCCGGTCATCGCTTGTGCGCAACCTGCCCTGCCCGCAAGTTCGGCGAAACGCGGCGCTTCGACCGGATCGAGCACCATGGCTGCAAGCTGGATGAGCGCCGCTGCTGTCTCGCCGCAATAGCCTTCCAGATCGGTGCGCGACGGCATGGGGTCGTCATAGAGATCGAAAATACGGGCTTCGAGCATGTTCTCGAAGGCGGGCTTCGGCAGGTGATGGGCGGAAATCGTCGCCTTCAACGCGTCGGCGACGGGATGGCCTGTGCCTACCCCGGCGTCCTCGGCGGCGATGACATCGCGCCACCATTGCAGTCGCACCTCGCCGGGCAGTGCCTCGCGGATACGGTCGCGAATGCCTGATATCTCGGCATTGAAGGCATAGAGCGAAAATAGCGCGTCACGCTTGTCCTCGGGCGCATAGAGCGCGCAAACATAGCGATCATGGTCGGCGGCGCGCACCGTTTCCATGACGATTTTGGCGTTTTCGCTCACGTCACTCGACGGCAATCAGCGCGGCGGCCACCGCACGATTTTCCGCCAGGAGAACATTGTAGGTCCGCACGGCAGCACCAGTCGACATCGGATCGGCCGCAATGCCCGCCGCCTTCAACACAGCACGCAGCGCCGCCGGCAACGGCCTGAGATCCTTGCCGGCGCCGACCAGCAGGATCTCGACCTGGTCCGCCTCGTTGAGCAGCTTGGCGAAATCCGCCGCCGTCAGTGCCAGGGGATCAGCCGGCTCCCAGCCATAGATGCCCGACGGCAGGCACAGGAGCGAGCCGCGATGCGACATGTCGGCGAAACGAAACCCGCCATTGCCATAGGCCTCGATCGGCGCACGGCCGGGGAAATGCGCCTCACGGATGACAATGCCTTTGGTCATCCCGTTGGCCGCCCGTCAGGTTGCTATGGCTTTGCCGCCGCTCACCGGCTTCTCCACATCGGCCGTCGCGGTTTCCGGCCGCAGCTTGAACAGGATGAGCAATGGCGCAGCGATGAAAATCGACGAATAGGTTCCGAAGACGACGCCGAACAGCATCGCCAGCGTGAACGAGCGGATCACCTCGCCGCCGAACAGCACCAGCGCCAGCAGCGCGAGCATCGTCGTCACCGAGGTCAGCGTCGTTCGCGACAGCGTCTCGTTGATGGCGTTGTTCAACAATTGCGGCAGCGGCATCCTCTTGTATTTTCGCAAGTCTTCGCGAACACGGTCATAGACGACGATCGTGTCATTGAGCGAGTAGCCGATGATGGTGAGTATCGCCGCAAGCGACGATTGGTTGAATTCGAGACCGGTGATGACAAAGAAGCCGATGGTCATGACCACATCGTGGACCGTGGCGATGATGGCGCCGACCGCGAACTGCCATTCGAAGCGGAACCAGACATAGACCAGGATTCCGAGCAGCGCGATCAGCATGGCGATGGTGCCTTGCTTGGCAAGCTCGCCGGAAACCGTCGGTCCCACCACCTCGACGCGGCGGAAATCGTAATGGTCCTGCAACTCGCCACGCACCTTGTCGATGACGGTCTGTTCGGCGTTCTCGCCGCCCTCCTGCGTGCCGACGCGAATCAAGACGTCGTTCGGGTCGCCGAACTGCTGCACCTGCACTTCGCCGATATTGAGTTCCGAAAGCCTGCCGCGGATGTCGGCAATATCGGCGGTGCCATCCTTGGCCTGGACCTCGATCAGCGACCCCCCCTTGAAGTCGATGCCGTAATTGATGTCGACGGTCATGAACAGCACGACCGCCAGGATCGACAGCACGCTGGACAGCGCGAATGTCCAGCGGCGGATGCCCATGAACGGAATTCGCGTGCCCGGCGGGACGAAGGTCACCGGCGCGCGCGGCAATTCCTTCGGGCGGGCGCGGCGAAGCCAGATCGACACCAGCAGGCGGGTGAAGGTGAAGGCGGTGAAGACGGTGGTCAGAATGCCGATGGCGAAGGTTACGGCAAAGCCCTTCACCGGGCCGGTCCCGAGCCAGAACAGCACCACGGTCGCGATCAGCGAGGTGACGTTCGAATCGACGATGGTCGCCAGCGCTTTGGAAAAGCCCGTGTCGATCGCCTGGATTACCGACCGGCCGTTTCGCCGCTCTTCGCGGATGCGCTCGTAGATGAGGACGTTTGAATCGACCGCCATGCCGATAGTCAGCACGATGCCGGCGATGCCGGGCAATGTCAGTGTCGCGCCAAGCAATGACAACAACCCGATGATCATCGCGACATGCACCGCCAGCGCGATGTTGGCAATGAAGCCGAGAAAGCCATAGGCCACGAACATGAACACGACGACGAGGATGGAGCCGATCACGCCGGCAACCTTGCCGGCGTGAATGGAATCCTCGCCGAGCCCAGGGCCTACCGTGCGCTCTTCGATCACCGTCAGCGTCGCCGGCAGCGCGCCGGCACGCAACAGCACGGCGAGATCGTTGGCGCTCTCGGCGGTGAAATTGCCTGAGATCTGGCCGCTGCCGCCGAGGATCGGTTCGCGGATTTGCGGCGCCGAAATCACCTGATTGTCGAGGATGATGGCAAACAGCTTGCCGACATTCTGCGAGGTGGCCTGGCCGAAACGCGCCGCCCCCTTGGAATCGAAGGTGAACGAAACCACCGGCTCATTAGTCTGGGAATTGTACGTCGCCTGCGCATCGACGAGACTCTCGCCAGAAACGATGACGCGGTTCTCGATCAGATAGGGAACCGGCGGATCATCCTGCGAATACAACACCGAGGATCCGGCCGGCGGACGACCGTTGAGCGCGTCCTGCACCGGCATCGACTGGTCGACCATCTGGAAGGTCAGCTTGGCGGTCTGGCCTAGAATGTCCTTCAGCCGTTGCGGATCCTGCAGGCCCGGCACCTGCACCAGAATGCGGTCGTCCCCTTGGCGTTGCACGATCGGCTCGGTGGTGCCGAGTTCGTTGACGCGGCGCTCGACGACTTCGAGCGACTGCGCCAGCGCCGTCGACGTGCGATATTTGATGCCGGCATCGGTGAAGGCGAATTTGAGCAGGCCGGACTCGGTATCATCCAGCGACATTTCCTGGACGGAGCCGCCGCTGAACAGGCCGGCGGCCACCGGATCGGTCAATGTCTTCAGCGCCGTCTTGGCGGCTTCGACCTGACCGGGATCGGTGATGCGGACCTGCACGGCCCGGCCTGATCCGGCAAGGCCGGTATAACCGATCTTGGCATCGCGCAGCCGCGTCCTGATTTCGTCGCGCGTCGTCTCCAGCCGATCCTTGATCAGATCGTTCGGATCCATCCTGAGCAGGATATGCGAGCCGCCCTGCAGATCGAGGCCGAGCGTCATCTGGCGCTTCGGCACCCAGTCGGGAAGCTTGGCGAGCGTGCTTGCCGAAAAAAGATTGGGCGCAGCCAGGATCACTGTGGCGGCCACGGCCAGCCAGATCAGGATCATCTTGAAGCGCGAGAAATAGAGCATATGGCGTCGTCCGTCACGGCATTCGGGCGGATCGTTCCGCCTGGAATTGGGTTATTTCTAGGCGCTCTGGTTCGCCACTGGCTCGCCGTGGTCCGCACAAAGGTTGATGTCGAGCACAAGGCAGTTCACTTTGATGCTGCCATCGGGCTTTCTTCAACTATTGTCAATCTTGCCGGCATGGGACCAGCGCGCAATGGCATCACGAGATCGTTGGCGCCCCGTGATACCGGCGGCCAGCCAGATCAGGTTCGTCCTGAAGCGCGAAAATACAGCAAATGGCGTTTGTCGGTCTGGGTGTATCCGCAGATCGTTCGCCGACAATCGGTTTATTTCTTGGCGTTCTGGTTCGCCACTGGCTCGCCCTTGACGCGCACATCGGCAATCGTCGAGCGCAGCGCCGTTACCTTGGTGCCACCGCCGAGATCGATCTCGAGCTCGTTGTCGTCGATGACCTTGGTCACCTTGCCGACGAAACCGCCGCCAGTGACGACCGTATCGCCGCGGCGCACCGCCGCCAGCATCTCGCCGCGCTTCTTCAACTGCGTGCGCTGCGGCCGGATGATCAGAAAATACATGATCACGAAAATCAGGACAAACGGCAAAATGCTGATGAACATATCCGGGGAGGTGCCGACGCCTTGGGCATATGCCGGTGTCACGAACATCGAAGTACTCCTGAATTTTGAAAAACAGCCGCCAAACGGGTAATTTGGCGGCCCCGTGAAATTTGGCCGGAATATAGTCGGTAAAGTTGCCAATGCAACTGCGGCCGAGCATTTCAGCTGCTTTTCCGGCTGGTTGAGCCGTGTTAGAGCATGGTCCCGAAAGATGGAGCGCGGTTCTCGAAAAAGATCGTGCCCTAACAAAAGGTTGGAGCCGGTTCCGAAACCGCCGGAATCAATAGGTTCCGTTGCTTCGTGAATGCAAAAACAAAAGACAAGAATGACCGACAGCACCATCGAAGCCCTGAACAGGAAGCTCGACCGCCTGATCGAGGCGGTCGCCCGCCTCGCCCCGCCTCCGGTGCCGGAAACCGATCTCGGCGGGGCCGACTGCTTCGTCTGGCAGGCTGATCCCGGCTATCTGGAGCCGGTGCGCAAGGTCAACCGCGTCGACATCGGTCTGATCCGCGGCGTCGACCGCGTCCGCGACATACTGGTCGACAACACCGAGCGTTTCGCGTCCGGTTACGCAGCCAACAACGTGCTGTTGTGGGGCGCACGCGGCATGGGAAAATCCTCGCTGGTCAAGGCCGTGCATGCGGCGGTCAACGCATCGGCAAAGCTGGACCTGCCACTCAAGCTCATCGAGATCCACCGCGAGGACATCGACACGCTGCCGAAGCTGATGGCGCTGCTGAAGGCAGCGCCTTACCGTTTTATCCTGTTTTGCGACGACCTTTCATTCGACCGCGACGACACGTCCTACAAGTCGCTGAAGGCGGCGCTCGAAGGCGGGGTCGAGGGCCGCCCGGCCAATGTGATCTTCTACGCCACGTCGAACCGGCGCCACCTTTTGCCGCGCGACATGATCGACAACGAGCGCTCGACCGCCATCAACCCGTCGGAAGCGGTCGAGGAAAAAGTCTCGCTCTCCGACCGTTTCGGCCTCTGGCTCGGCTTCCACAAATGCTCGCAGGACGAGTATCTCGACATGATCGACGGATATGTCCGCCATCACGGACTTGCCATCGATCCCGAGACGCTGCGCGCCGAGGCGCTGGAATGGGCGACGACGCGCGGCAGCCGTTCGGGCCGCGTCGCCTGGCAGTACACCCAGGATCTGGCAGGCCGGCTCGGCAAGTCGCTCCAGGATTAGACCATGATCCCGAACCGAAGGTCAGCGTAGCAAAAAGTGGAGCCCGGTTTTCGGACAAGATCATGGTCCGGAAAAGCCCCTGAAAAAGCCCGCCCCTTGCGGAGCGGGCTGAGCCGGCGGGCCGGACTGGAGGTCAGGCGGCCCGCAATCGCTTTTCTTGTTCTATTCAAGATAGGTCGAAGGATCGACTTTCTTTATTCAAGATAGGTCGAAGGATCGACTTTCTTTATTCAAGATAGGTCGAAGGATCGACCGGCGCCGAATTCTTGCGCACTTCGAAATGCAGTTTCGGCGAGTCGGTGGTGCCGCTCATGCCGGACTGCGCGATTTCCTGGCCGCGCTTGACCTTCTGGCCGCGCTGGACCTCTATCGAACGGGCGTGACCATAGACTGTGACCAAACCGTTCTCGTGGCGCACCAGCACCGTATTGCCGAATTCCTTGAGGCCATCGCCGGCATAGATGACGACGCCGTTCTCGGCCGCCTTGACTGGCGTTCCTTCCGGCACGGCGATGTCGACACCGTCCTTGCCGCCGCCGAAACTGGAGATCACGCGGCCGCGCACCGGCCAGCGCATCTTGCCGATACCGGTGGCGTTCGGCGCGACCGCGTCGTCGTCCTCGGCCTGCTGGATGACCTTTTCCTTCTTCGGCGGCGTGTAGGCGGCGAGCGTTTCCGACGGCGTCGTCTTCGCCGCAGGCGGGGTGGTGGCAGTCGTTACCGGATCGACCTTTGCCGGCTTGGCGTTGGCAACTGTCGCGGTTCCGCCGGCCGGCACCTTCAATGTCTGGCCGATCTTGAGCAGACCGTCCTGCATGCCGTTCGCCTGCTTCAACGCAACCACGCCGACGCCGGTCTTCCTGGCGATGGCCGACAGCGTATCACCCTGCTGCACGGTGTAGGCGCCACCGGCACCAGCCGCCTTGGGTGCGGCGTCCTTCGGCTGGCTTGCTGCGGCCGATGCATCCACCTGCGCGGCGGACTTGCCCTCCTTGAGCTTGGGCTGCTGCGGCAGCACGGCGACCATCTCCGGCGCCTTGGCCGGCACATCGTGCTTGGTGTCGTTCGCAGGCTTGGCGTCGGCAAGCTTCGGCGCCGGTTTCTTGCCCGAATAGGCATAGGCCGGGATGACGATCTTCTGGCCGGTCTTCAGCCCGTTGGTCGCGCTTAGCCCATTGACCTTCATCAGGGCGTCGGCGGGCACGCCGTAGCGCCGCGACAGGCCGGAAATGGTCTCGCCGTCCTTGACGATGATCTCGGTGGCACGCGGTTCGCCGCCCGCCGTCGCCATGCGCGGAGCATCGGGCTGTGACTCTTTGAACGGCTTTGCCACGGTTCCGGTCGCAGTCCGGTCGACCCGGGGAGCGGCTGGCGCCGAAGCGGTGCGAGCCGGACTGGCGGCGGGCGCCGACGCGGTAGCCGGCTGCGCCTGGTCGACCGGCGGCAATTGCTGCGTCGTGACCGGTTCGAGGCTTGAACGGCTTACCGACTGGGTGTGGCTGCCGTCGAGCGGCGCGGCCGAAACCGCGGCGGCATCGCCGGGATAGGGCTGGGCGGCGTCCTGCTTGTCGATGATGGCGCGCTGGTTGTTTGTCGACGACGTGAAGACGTCGTCGACACTGTTGAACCGCGAGACCTGGGAGCTGCATCCCGCTGTAGTGCCCGCAACCATCAGGACGGCGATACCCCGCGCCAGGTTGCGTCCGTTTGCCTTCAAAATACTGAATTGCATCGCATTTACCCGCAGATACCCGGTACAGACTGACCGTGATTAAAGCGCGTTAATGTTACCGGCCGGTTAAACCTCTAGAATCAGACGCAAATTTTCTTAAAATATTTAAAGCTGCATTGGACGAGCGTGATTCAGCTGAGGTAAGCCGGAGACGGACCAGACAGGTGAGTTGCGGGCATCACCTGAATATCGACAGATCCTAGATGACGGCGGCCACGCTGCGCAGGATCGGCTGCAGGCGTACGAGACCGATGTCCTCGCGTTCGAAGCGGCTGCCGACCTTGGTCAGCTTGGCCAGCACCTGCTCGCCCTCCTCGGGTCCGATCGGGGCGATGACGATGCCGCCGCTCGACAATTGATCGAGCAGGAAGCGCGGCAGGCTGTCGAAGGCCGCCCACGCGACGATACGGTCGAACGGCGCTTCATTGGCCAGTCCGTTGGAGCCGTCCGCCTGGCGCACGACGACATTGCCGATACCGAGCGCCTCGAAGCGCTGTTTGGCCTGCTCGACCAGCGTCTTGTAGCGATCGATTGTGACGACGCGCGCGGCGAGCCGCGACATCACCGCCGCCGTGTAGCCCGACCCGGTGCCGATCTCGAGCACCCGGTTGCCCGGCTCGATGGCAAGTGCTGCGATCACCGCAGCCTGCAGGTCGGCGCCCTCGATCGCCTCGCCGCATTCGATCGGTAGCATGCGGTCCGACCAGGCGATCGGATGGAACTGTGCGGAAAGGAAGCCGCGCCGCGGCGTCGCCTCGAAGGCGGCGATCAGCGCCTTCGGCACCACGCCCTTGCCGCGCAGACGGAGCAGGAAAGCGGCGAAGCCTTCGCGGTCATCGGCCGTCGGACCATGGTTCAGGTTCATGCGAGCGCCTTGGTCAGTTGATCGCGAATTTCATGCGCCGTGAGATCGAGCTGCAGCGGCGTCACCGACACCAGCCGGTTGCGCATGGCATGGAGATCAGTGCCTTGCTTGCCCTCGACCGGCTCGCGGCCGAAGCGCAGCCAATAATAGGGAAGCCCGCGGCCGTCGCGGCGCTCGTCGACCCACAGGCTGTGGACGAGCTTGCCTTGCGAGGTGACCACCGTGCCGGCGATCTCTTCGGGAAGGCAATTCGGAAAATTGACGTTGAGCAGCACGCCATCCGGCAGCGGCATGGCGACCAGTTTTTTGAGCAGCGCCGGCGCCAGCGCCTCGGTGGTCTCGTAAGGGACGAGGCGATCCTCGCCGACATAGGAATAAGCCTGGCTGAGCGCGATCGAGCGCACACCGAGCAGCGCGCCTTCCATGGCGCCGGCAACGGTGCCCGAATAGGTGACGTCGTCGGCGATGTTGGCGCCGGAATTGACCCCGGACAGGATCAGGTCTGGTGCTGCGGGCAGGATTTTTTTTACGCCCATGATGACGCAGTCGGTCGGCGTGCCGCGCACGGCAAAGTGCTTTTCGCCGATCTTTCTCAGGCGCAGCGGCTCCGAGATCGACAGCGAATGCGCATAGCCGGACTGATCCTGCTCCGGAGCCACCACCCAGACATCGTCCGACAGCGTGCGGGCGATGCGTTCGAGCGATGCAAGGCCCTCGGCATGGATGCCGTCATCATTGGTCAGGAGGATGCGCATTATCTCGATTCGATCTTTTCCAGACCGCCCATGTAAGGCCGAAGCGCTTCAGGAATGGTTACGCTGCCATCCTCATTCTGGTAGTTTTCAATGACGGCAATAAGGGCGCGGCCGACGGCGGTGCCGGAACCGTTCAGCGTGTGGACGAAGCGGTTGCCCTTGCCGTCCTTGTCCTTGTAGCGGGCATCCATGCGCCGTGCCTGAAAATCGCCACAGACCGAGCAGGACGAAATCTCGCGATAGGCGTTCTGGCCCGGCAGCCAGACCTCGATGTCATAGGTCTTGCGCGCGCCAAAGCCCATGTCGCCGGTGCACAGCGTCACGGTGCGGAACGGCAGGCCGAGCCGCTTCAACACTTCCTCAGCGCATTCGGTCATCCGCTCGTGCTCGGCAAGCGAGGCGTCCTGGTCGGTGATCGACACCAGTTCGACCTTGTAGAACTGGTGCTGGCGCAGCATGCCACGCGTGTCACGCCCGGCCGAGCCCGCTTCCGAGCGGAAGCACGAGGTCAGCGCGGTATAGCGCAGCGGCAGTTTTTCATGCGGCGTGATGTCTTCGCGCACGAGATTGGTCAGCGGCACTTCGGCGGTGGGAATGAGGCCAAGCCTGCCGTCCCCATGCGGGGCGAAGAACAGATCCTCCTCGAACTTCGGCAGTTGCCCGGTGCCGAAAAGAGCTTCGTCGCGCACCATCAGCGGCGGCTGGATCTCCTCGTAGCCATGCTCGGTCGTATGCAGATCCAGCATGAACTGGCCGAGCGCGCGCTCCATCCGTGCCAGTCCGCCCTTGAGCACCGTGAACCGCGAACCGGACAGTTTCGCCGCCCGCTCAAAATCCATCATGCCGAGCGCTTCGCCGATCTCGAAATGCTCCTTCACCCAGTTCGGGCGGGCCGGCACCTTGCCGACGGTGCGCTTGACGACGTTGTCGTGCTCGTCCTTGCCGACCGGCACGTCGTCGAGCGGCACGTTGGGCAGCACCGCCAATGCGTCATTCAGCGCCTTGTCGAGCTCGCGTTCGCGCGCCTCGCCGTTCTGGATGAAGGCCTTGATCTCGCCGACCTCGGCCTTCAGTCTTTCGGCAAGGGCGGCGTCGCCCGAGCGCATGGCGTTGCCGATTTCTCTCGAGGCGGCGTTGCGGCGCTCCTGCCTGGTCTGCAGCTCGGTCAGATGTTCGCGCCGCGCCTCGTCCCTGGCGATCAGATCATCGACCGTGGACTGCGCCTCCGCAACCGGCCACGAGCGCTTCTGGAGCGCCTCGACAAGGGCCTTCGGATTGTCGCGAATCCATTTGATGTCAAGCATGGTCTGTTCGTCCTCAAGTAGGCTAGAGGGGGCGTAAACCGCATCCTTGACCGATGCAAGATGTGAAGATCGAGTTCCCTCGCGCCCCGCGCTGTCCCGCAAACCTGAAGATAACGGCGATGCCGCTAGGTCGATGACGCGTCCGCCGGCTTTTCGGCCGCCGCTTCCGCAGCCTCCCGCTTCTCGCGCGCCAGACGTTCCCGTTCCTTGCTGCGCTCGATCAGCCGGGCCGACCAGATCGAGACCTCGTAGAGAAGGATGGTGGGAACGGCCAGGCCGATCTGGCTTATCGGGTCGGGCGGCGTCAGAATAGCCGCGACGACGAAAGCGATGACGATTGCCCATTTGCGCTTTTCGACCAGCGCCTCGGACGACAGCATGCCCACCCGCGTCATCAGGCTGGTCACCACCGGCAACTGGAACACCAGACCGAAGGAGAAGATCAGCGTCATGATCAGGCTGAGATATTCCGACACTTTCGGCAGCAGCGAAATCTGCACCTGGTCGTCGGTGCCGGCCTGCTGCATGGCGAGGAAGAACCACATCACCATCGGCGTGAAGAAGAAATAGACCAGCGACGCGCCCATCAGGAACAGGATCGGCGAAGCGATCAGGAACGGCAGGAAGGCGTTGCGTTCATTCTTGTAGAGGCCGGGCGCGATGAATTTGTAGATCTGGGTGGCGATCAGCGGAAAGGCGATCACCATGCCGCCGAACATCGCCAGCTTGACCTGGGTGAAGAAGAATTCCTGCGGCGCCGTGTAGATCAGCTCGACCTTGTGCGGGTCGAGCCCTGCCCATTGCGTCGCCCATTTGAACGGGATGACCAACAGGTTGAACAACTGCTTGGCGAAGAAGAAGCAGAACAGGAAGGCGACGAAGAACCCGCCGATCGACCACATCAGCCGCCGGCGCAACTCGATCAGATGCTCCATCAGCGGAGCCGCCGACTTGTCGATCTCGTCCTTTTCCGAAATGCTCACTTGGCGGCTCCCGCCGTCTTTTTGGCGGCTGCGGCCGGCTTCTTCACCGTTGCCGGTACGGGCTTCGGCTCGGCCTTTTTAGCCGCGGTCTTTGTCACAGCAGGTTTTGCCGCTGGCTTCGCTGCGGCCTTGGAGGCCGGCATCGCTTTCGCTGGCGCGCCCTCCGTCTTCGCCGCCGAGGCCTTTGGCGATGCGGCCGGCGCCGCCGTCGCGACAGGCGGTGTCACCGAACCATCGGTCATCGCCGGAAAGGTCGGCGCCGCCGGCGCCGCTTCCGGGGCATCGACGCCCGGCAGCACCGTCGCGCCATTGTTCAGCGCGGTATCCTGCGGCGTCGAAGCAGCCGGCGCGACCGGGTCTGCGGCCGGCTTCGGCTTCATCACCGCGTCGACGCCTGAACGGACGTCGGCCGCCGCCTGCTCGAACGGGTTGAGCTGTTTCCTGATCTCGGCGGCCGGGTTGAGGCTTCTGAGTGAATCGACCGACTTCTTGACGTCGTCAAGCTCGGCCTCCTTCAGCGCATCGTTGAACTGTTTCTGGAAGTCGGCTGCCATGCCGCGCATCTTCGCCGTCGTGCGACCAAAAGTGCGCAGCATCTTGGGCAAATCCTTAGGCCCGACGACCACGATCATGACGATCGCGATCACCAGCATCTCGGTCCAGCCGATGTCGAACATGGCGATACGTTCCGACTAAAGTTTTGGGCTCAGCTCTTGCTGGCCTTTTCCTTCGCTGCCGAAACGGTTTCGTCGGCACGGTGCTCGACGGTGCGCTTGTCCTCGGCAACCTCGTCGTCGGCGATGCCCTTCTTGAAGCTCTTGATACCCTTGGCCATGTCACCCATCAGCTCGGGAATCTTGCCGCGACCGAACACCAGCAGCACGATCACCAGCACGATCAGCCAATGCCAAATCGAAAATGAACCCATAACAATCTCTCTCGAAAGTTTTCTCTGACGATGATCTATGCGCTTTCGCGCCGGGATTCAAACACAACCGCGACAGAGTTTATAAATGAGTGGCCGAAGTCACGCAGTTTCGGCGCCTCAGCCCGCTACCTATCGGCGCAGCCGCTAAATACCATCGCTTTCGGCACGTCGTTTGCGGTCAATCTTCCTCGACGCGCGGCGTCAACAGGCCGAGTTCCTCAAGGTCGATGTCGGTCAGCGGATCCTCGTCATCGGTCAGCACGTCCGGGTCGGCCGGCGGCATCGGAATGGAAAAATTCGACGGCATGCGGCCCGAAAGCAGCCCGGCACCCTTCAATTCCTCCATGCCGGGAAGATCGCGGATCTCCTCCAACGCGAAATGGTCGAGGAAGATGTCGGTGGTGCCGTAGGTGACGGGACGGCCGGGCGTGCGGCGCCGGCCGCGCATCTTCACCCATTCGGTCTCCATCAGCGTGTCCAGCGTGCCCTTCGAGGTCTCGACGCCTCTGATATCCTCGATCTCGGCGCGCGTCACCGGCTGGTGGTAGGCGATGATCGCCAGCACTTCGAGCGCCGCACGGGACAGCTTCTTCTGCTGCACCGTGTCGCGGCTCATCAGGAAAGCGAGATCGCCGGCGGTGCGGAACGCCCAGGCATCGCCAACGCGCACCAGATTGACGCCGCGCCGCGCATAAATCTGCTGCAGCTCAGCCATCGCCGCGGCAATATTGATGCCGTCGGGCAGGCGCCCGGCAAGCTGCCTTTCGCTGACCGGTTCGGCGCTGGCGAAAACGATCGCCTCGGCCATGCGCACGGCCTCTGCCATATGCAGCCGCTCGCCGGGATTCTGGGACAAGTTCTGGGCCTGACTTTCTGCCGGCACCTCGGCGAGCACACCGTCTTCGGTCTCGTCGTCGACCTTGAACGGAATGACCGAAGCGTTGGTGCGCTCGCTCATGATGCCACCTCAACTGCCCTGATGCCTTGCGCACGACCGCGCAGATAGAGCGGCGCGAACACGTCGTCCTGCCGCATTTCCATTTTGCCTTCGCGCACCAGTTCCAGCGTCGCCGCAAACGAACTGGCAATCGCGGTACGCCGCTCGTCCGGGTCGGTCAGATATTCGACCAGGAAACGGTCCAGCGCCGTCCAGTCGGCAAGCGTGCCGATCAGCCTGTTCAGGATGTCGCGCGCATCCTTGAGCGACCACACACCGCGCCTGGCGATCGTCACATTGGTGATCGCCTGCTTCTGGCGTTGCGCCGCATAGGCAGTCAGCAGATCGTAGAGCGAGGCCGAATAGGCGTTGCGTTTCTCGACGATGACCATTTCCGGCATGCCGCGGGCGAACACGTCGCGCCCGAGCCGATTGCGATTGACCAGGCGTGCCGCCGCGTCACGCATCGCTTCCAGTCGCTTCAACCGGAATTGCAGCACCGCCGCCAGTTCCTCGCCGCTTTCACCGTCGTCGCCGGGTTGCTTGGGGATCAAGAGCTTCGACTTGAGAAACGCCAGCCACGCCGCCATCACCAGATAGTCGGCGGCAAGCTCTAGCCTGAGCGCCCTCACCTTTTCGACGAAAGCCAGATATTGCTCGGCCAGCGCCAGGATCGAGATGCGCGACAGATCGACCTTCTGGTTGCGGGCAAGATGCAGCAGAAGATCGAGCGGGCCCTCGAAACCGTCGACATCGACGACCAGCGCGGGATCGCCGGTCAGCCGCGAATCGTCGTTCTCGGCCCAAAGACGGTCCATCGGTGCGGCCTTGCCGGCCTTGCTGTCCAACGTTTCCGCCACTTCCTGTCGCTTCCTTTGCTTCTAACTTCGTGTTTGACCGTGATCTGTTCCGAAAAACCGGCTCCCACCGTTCGGGATCATGGTCTAGGCCACCGCATCGAAATAGGTGGCGAATTCGGCGCGTATCTCGGTTTCATCAGCCCGATCGCGGTTCTTGATATAGGTCAGTGCCCGCTGCGCGCGTTGCAGCGACGTGCCTTCAAGCCCCGTTGTGCGCGACGCAATGCCGACCATCTCCTCGAAAACGCCGTTGCAGTGAAGGACCAGATCGCAGCCCGCCGCAAGGATCGCCGCCGCCTTTGTCGGGAAATCCCCAGAAAGTGCCTTCATCGAGGTGTCGTCGCTCATCAGCAGCCCGTCGAAACCGATTTCGCCGCGGATGATCTCGTCGATGACCTTGCCGGAGGTGGTGGCCGGGTTCTTCGGGTCGATCGCGCTGTAGACGACATGCGCCGTCATCGCCATCGGCAAATGATTGAGCTCCCTGAACGGGGCGAAATCATGCCGCTGCAAGTCGCTCATCGAGGCATCGACGGTCGGCAGTTCGAAATGCGTGTCGGCAAAGGCCCGTCCATGCCCGGGAATATGC
This sequence comes from Mesorhizobium sp. WSM4829, assembly GCF_055811475.1. Lineage (NCBI taxonomy): Bacteria > Pseudomonadati > Pseudomonadota > Alphaproteobacteria > Hyphomicrobiales > Phyllobacteriaceae > Mesorhizobium > Mesorhizobium sp. WSM4829. The sequence continues at coordinate 148,656 of NZ_JBVVQJ010000008.1, forward strand.
TTCATAACCGGCAGCACGCCTCCCGACATCAGGCCCTCTGCCGCGGCGCGGCCCAGTTCGATGACGGCACGAGGCTCCTTGCCATAGGCGCGCGCGCCGATGACGTCGCTGGCGCCCTCGATCGGCACGTCGAGCACCGGCAGGCAATCAGCCGTGATGCCGTAGCGCAGCAGGTCGAAAGCATGCAGCCGCGCCATCAGCCATGCTGCGCGGTTGCCGGCATCGTGGTCGTTGCGCCACAAGGCGCCGAGCGCGCCACCGGCCGGATAATTCGGTGCCAGCGGCGGCCGCAGGCGCTGCACACGGCCGCCTTCCTGGTCGATGAACACCGGGGCGTCCGGGCGCTCGACACAATCGCGCATCGCGGCGACCAGATCGCGGATCTGCTCGGCCTCGCCGATGTTGCGGGCAAACAGGATGAATCCCCACGGGCATTCGTTGCGATAGAAACTGATTTCGTCGCGTGTGAGCGATTTCCCGGCGCAGCCAAGGATCATGGATTTTGATTCGGTCATGGGCGGGAGTTTAGAGCTTCACGCAGACAAAGGGAATCGCATCGAGCCACATCGCTCGAGCCGGAACCCTTCCACACGAGGAACTCCTTCCACCATAGAAAACCGGCGCGGTCTGTGACCGCGCCGGTTCTTTCGGCCCAAGGGCGGGAGATTTGAAAAATGGTTAGCGCGACACGAAACAGTTGCCGCCAGCAGCCTTGTAGTTGGTGCACAGGCTGATCGCATCGTTGCGCGACTTCGCCGGGACGCGAACGCGATAGAACGTTCCCTTGCCGGCGATCTCGGCCTTGACGATGTTGGCCGTGTGGCCGGAAAGCACGCTGCCATAGCGACGCTGCAAATCCTGATAGGTCGACTGGGCGCTTTCGACGGTCGGCTGCGAGGCGATCTGCATCGACCACGAGCCACCGCCGGTCGAGGCCGCCGCCGGACTGATGGACGCAACCTGGTCGGGCTTGACCTCACCGACGACGTCGACCGGCTGGTCGGACGGACGCTGCGGCGCCACCGGAACCGTGGCCGGCGTGTTGGCAGGCTGGTTGGTTTGAGCTTCAGCCTCAGCCGTGGGCACGGCGGCCAGATTGACTGCTTCCGGCGTGGCGGTTTCGGCCCGGTCGCCGGCCACTGGGTCGCCCACCGGATCGCCGCCCAACAGGTCGCCACTTGCCTGGTCGGCAACAGACGCTACGGTACCGGTCTGCGCCGCGTCGCCGGCCTGACCCGCCGGGGCCACAAGCTGCGGCGCCGGATCGACAGGCTCGACGGCAGCCACCTGCGATGCCGCGGGCGCCGGATCCTCGCGCGCAACCAATGACCCATCTGATTTGACGACCATGGTTCTCACCTTGCGTGGCGCAACGGCGACGACATCCGGCTCGATGCCCTGCTCGGCCTCTTGCAGAACCTGGGCGATACGATCCTCGGACTTGGGTGCCGGCGCGGCATTCCCGGCCGCTTGCGTGCCGCCGGCAGCTTGCGTGCCGCCGGCAGCTTGCGTGCCGCCGGCAGCTTGCGTGCCGCCGGCCGCATCGGCGGCTTCAGCCGTGTCGATGTCGTCGGGCGTAAGATCGACCACACGGCTCTGCGGCGGTTCCTTGGCCGCCACGTCCACCGGCTCTTCGGCGTTGGTGACCAGTTTTTCCTGGACCGGTTCGGCAGGCCTCGCGCCCCCCTTGGCCACGGCGTCGTAAACCTTGTTGTCCTGGTTCGGCACGACGGTGCCGCCCGGGTTTTCCGGCCTGACCTTGATCGGTGCGTTGTCCGCCTTGACGATGACCGGCGCATCGGTGCCGCCGTTGCCGCCGAAAGACAGCGCGAAGGCGCCGAGACCGCCGGCGATCGCCACGGCGCCGACGACTGCGGCGACCAGCAGGCCGCGGCTCCGGGGCCTCGCGGCATCCTGCTCGGCCAGGCCTGGAACCGACATGGCCTCATCCAGTTCGGGGTCGTAGTCGAGTTCGTCCAGGGCAAAGTCGTTGGCTTGCGCTTGCGAAACCGGCCGGCCGCTGGGCAAGTCGCCCAGATCGAAGCCGCTGGCGGCATCGGCGTAAGACGCACTGACGGGCGCTGCTGCCGGTCTCGCCGCATAGGTCCGCGTTTCAACGCGGTCGGGCTCATGGCCTGACTGGAACCCGGCCGCTGACTGGAACCCTGCCCCCGGCTGGGGTCCGGCCCCCGGCTTGAATCCGGATTTGTAGGATTCGTCGTCATACGCCGTGCTGCGCGCCGGGCCGGCAGCGACGTCCACGGCATTCATTTCCGAGAGAAGGTTGGCGAACTCGGTATCGAGATCGTCATAGGCAGGCGCCGGCGGTGCGTCTTCATTGACGTCGAGTTCCGGAATATCGAGGTCGTCCGCCAGCGCTACGACGCGCTCGGGCACATCGACTGTCTCGACATCGGGCATCTCGTCATATGAAGAGGCTTGTTCGCTTTGCACCGGCGCAGGCGCCGCATCGACGGCATCGCCTTCGGCCGGCTCATCCTGATAGGCCGGCTCATCCTGATAGGAGGGTGCCGCAGCGGTTGGCGGTGTCGTTGTTTCTGTGGTCGCCGAAGCCGCCGGCTGGGCTGCAAAGGCGGGTTGCGGCTGTGCCACCGGCGTTACGCGGCTCCACGAACGGGCCGGCGCAGGCGCGGCGGAGGGTGCCGCCATCCAGCTGAGCGAATCATTCGGATCCTGCTGTGGAGCGGCGTCATCGCCATGATCCAGACCGATGTCCTTGGCGAAGGCGGCGTGCAATGCATCGTCGTCGAAATCGACATCAGCCGGTCCGGCAGCGTCTTCGGCGCCGAAATCATGGCCCACGAGCCCGTCGAGGAGAACGGTGTCGAGGTCGGCGTCGGCGGCCTGGACCGCGTCTTCATTCGACTGCTCCGAAAGGTCTTGCTCGTCAAGGCTCCCGGCCAGTTCGTCGGTGGGATCCACTGGTTCGTCGGCGGCTTCTCCAGCCGCGGCTACAGGTTGCTGGACCATGGCGGCCGCGGACGCTGCCACCGGGGCAGCCCGTGCGCTCATGGTGCCCAACAGCGCGTTCAATTCGTCTTCGAGGCTCCGCTCCTCAGCGACGGCGGCTGGCGCCGTCGGTTCGGCTGCAACGCCGGGGGCCCGAGTAGCCGGCTCCTCGGCTTCATCGGCAAGCGTGTCGTCGAAGCTCAATTCAAAATCGTCGTCGAACGCATGTTCCGGGGTCGCGGCGGAAGGCTCGTCGTCGTTGGCGGCGATAGAATCCGGCTCGTCAATTTCTGGCTCGTCGACTTCGACCGGCTCAGCCGTGCGAATGTCGAAATCCATGTCGACGTCATCCATGGCGACGTCGGCCATAGTGTCGTGGTCGGCAAAGTCCTCGTCGGACTCATCCGAAGCGGCCCAAACAGCCGCAGCGGGAGCCTCGACAGCGGCCTCGATCGGCTCATGCTCGTCGAGCGTCAGCTCGTCTTCGAGCGAGCTTGCGACGGCGTTGTCGAATTCATCGTCGAACGCGGGTTCGGCGGCCGGCGCGGCGATGTCGGCGGCTTCGGCAGCCTGCTCCACCTGCACGTGCTCGTCGAGCGTCAGCTCGTCTCCGAGTGAGCTGGCGACGGCGTTGTCGAATTCATCGTCGAAGGCGGGCTCAGCGGCCGGCGCGGCGGTGTCAGCGCCGGTATTTTGTTCGTCCGCCGCATCGTCGTCCAGCCGGAAATCCTGTTCGAGCGACGCAGAGAGTTCGTCGTTTACCGGCAAATCGTCTTCGAACGGCGACACGTCTTCGAGCGAACTGGCGATCGCATGGTCAAAATCGTCGTCGAACGCCGCTTCAACAGCCGGCGCGGATACTTCGGCAACACCGGAACCCAGGTCGGCGGCGGCAACGGCATGGGCAGTTTCGTCCGCCGTGTCGTCGTCCAGCCGGAAATCCTGTTCGAGCGACGCGGCAAGCTCGTCGTTCCCAAGCTCGTCGTTCCCAAGCCTGTCGTCCACCGGCAAATCGTCTTCGAATAGCGACACGTCTTCGAGCGAACTGGCGAGCGCTTCGTCGAAATCGTCGTCGAAAGCAGCTTCAGCAGCCGAGGGAGTTCCGGCAACGCCAGAGCGAACATCGTCGATAGCAACGGCATCGGCGATTTCGTCCGCCGCTTCATCGTCGAGCAGGAGATCCTGTTCGAGCGACGCGACAAGCTCGTCGTCGATTGGGTCAGTAGCAGCCGCGTCGAAAGCCGGCTCGCGAAGCTTGGCTGCGCCGTCATTGGCGTCGCCGCCGAATTCGCCCATCAACTCCTTCTCGAGGTCGATGCCGAAATCGCCGTCGTCCGCTGGCTGACTTGCTGCAGCCGCCGTCGACTGGGCCTGCGGCTTGACCGGCTGGCGCGGGTCGAAGCCCATGATCCTGGTCAGTTCCGCGAACGGATCATCGTTGGCGATATCGTTTTGGGCGGCTGCTTTCAGCTGGGTTCTGTCTGCCATTATTGTTCCCGAACTCGCACTCATTCGGACGCCGTTGACGTCGCGCAGGGTTGGCCCTTACCAGCGCAATGTGGGCAAAAGGTGACAGGTTTTTTAGTCAAACCTAACGCATTTCGGTGGGCGCATCGGCTCCGATCAGCGTCAGGCCGGACGTCAAAACGTCCGAAACAGCCTGCACCAGCCCTAGTCTGGCATGGGTCAATTGTCGGTCGTTAACCTTAACAAAACGTAAGTCGGGATTTTCGGTGCCGCGGTTCCAATGTCCGTGGAAGCTGGAGGCAAGATCGTAGAGGTAGAATGCCAGCCGGTGCGGCTCGAGCGCAAGTGCCGCGGATTCGATCAGCCGCGGATATTCGGCAAGCTTCCTGATCAGGCCGATCTCGCCTTCGTCGGTCAGCGAAGCGGTGGCGGCGGCCAGCCGATTGCGGTCGAAATTGGCCTCACCCAGCTGTTCGCTCGCCTGCCGGAACACCGAATGGCAGCGCGCCGAGGCGTACTGGACGTAGAACACCGGATTGTCCTTCGACTGCTCGGTCACCTTGGCGAAGTCGAAATCGAGCGGCGCATCGTTCTTGCGGTAGAGCATCATGAAGCGGATCGGGTCGCGACCGACCTCCTCCACCACTTCGCGCAGCGTTACGAAATCGCCCGACCGCTTCGACATGCGCACCGGCTCGCCCTCGCGAAAAAGTTTTACCAACTGGCAAAGCAGCACGGTAAGCTTCACCTCGTCGCCGGAAATCGCCCTGGCAAGCGCTTCCAGGCGCTTCACATAGCCGCCATGATCGGCGCCAAGCACATAGATCAGCTCGACGAAACCGCGATCGACCTTGTCCTTCAGATAGGCGACATCAGCGGCAAAATAGGTGAAGGTGCCGTCCGACTTGACCAGCGCCCGGTCCATGTCGTCGCCGACCGCTGTCGAGCGGAACAGCGTCTGCTCGCGATCCTCCCAGTCGTCCGGCTTCTCGCCCTTGGGCGGCGGCAGCTTGCCCTTGTAGATATGGCCCTTGAGGGTCAGGTCGTTGATCGCCGAGCGGATTTTCCGGGCGTTGTCGGCATGCAGGGTGCGCTCCGAGAAAAAGACGTCGTGATGCACATTGAGCAGCGCCAGATCCTCACGGATCATTGCCATCATCGCGTCGATCGTCCTGTCCTTGACAATGGCAAGCGCTTCCTCATCCTGCATCTGCAGCAAGGAACGGCCAAATTCGCTTACCAGAGCCTGGCCGACCGGCACGAGATAGTCGCCTGGATAGAGCCCGGCAGGAATCTCGCCGATGTCGTCGCCGAGCGCCTCGCGGTAACGCAGCATGGCGGAGCGGCCGAGCACGTCGATCTGCGAACCGGCGTCGTTGATGACATATTCCTTGATCACGTCATAACCGGCGAAGGCCATCAGATTGGCGAGCGCATCACCCACCACGGCGCCGCGGCAATGGCCGACATGCATCGGTCCGGTCGGGTTGGCCGAGACATATTCGACATTGGCCTTCTTGCCGCCGCCAACGGTCGAGCGGCCGTAATTGCGGCCTTCGCCGAGCAGCGCAGTCAGATGCACCTGCCAGAACTCGTCCTTGAGCCTGAGATTGACGAAGCCCGGACCGGCAATTTCTGCAGCGGCGATGTCCGGGTCGGCGCGCAGCGCTTGCGCCAGCCTTTCAGCCAGTACGCGCGGCGGCTGGCCGGTCGGCTTGGCCAGCACCATTGCCGCATTGGTCGCCAGGTCGCCATGGCTGGCGTCGCGCGGCGGCTCGACGGCGACGCGCGACAAGTCCAGCGAACCGCCGTCTTTGTCTTTCAAATCAAGCGCTTCGACGGCCTTTATAATTCGCGCGTTGAAATCGGCGAAGATGTTCATTGGTGTGGCCCTGGCTCTGGCGGCTTTGCGGGATTCCGGCCTATTGGCCGGCAAAATCGAGCCCCGCCTAGCTTAATTCAGGCGTATGGTCAAACAAACGGCGGTGTTCCTTCAAAGCGTAGGTATCCGTCATGCCCGCCAGGAAATCGGCGACGCTGCGCGCCTTGATGCGATCATCAGCCCGGTCGAGCCCTTCGCGCCAGCCATCGGGCATGGCGCGCGGATCGGCGATATAGACCTCGAACAGGTCGTTGACGATCTGCTCGGCCTGGTTGCGCACGCGCACGACTTCGCTGTGTCGATAGAGATGCTTGTAGAGAAAGGCTTTCAATTCCTCTTCGAAAGCGGCCATTTCGGCTGAAAAGGTCACCATCGTCTCGCCTGCCGCCCTCACCGCGTCGGCGCTGTCCGGCTTGATGCGGGCCAGATTGGCGGTGGTGGAGATGATGACATCCTCGACCATCATCGTGATCTGCCGGCGCATCAGTTCGTGCCCTGTCCTCACATCGTCCAGCGCCGGATAGCGCTGACGCACGCCGTCGAGGATCGAGCCGGGCAGCGAGACATTTTCCAGCATGTCCAGCTTCAGAAGGCCCGACCTCAGGCCGTCATCGATGTCATGGCTGTTGTAAGCAATGTCGTCGGCGATCGCCGCGCACTGCGCCTCGATGCCGGCGAAGCGGTCGAGCTCGAGGTCGTGCAGCTCCGAATAGTCGCGGATCGCTTGCGGCACCGGCCCCTTCAGCCCGTTTCCGCTGGCGTCGGTCAGCGGTCCGTTGTGCTTGACCAGCCCCTCCAGCGTCTCCCAGGTGAGGTTCAGCCCGTCGAATTCGGCATAGCGGCTCTCCAGCCGCGTCACCACGCGCAGCGACTGTGCATTGTGGTCGAAGCCGCCCCAGGCCGCCATCTTCTGGTTCAGCGCATCCTCGCCGGTATGGCCGAAGGGCGTGTGGCCGAAATCGTGCACCAGCGCCACCGCCTCTGCCAGGTCCTCGTCGCCGCGCAGCGCCCGCGCCAGGGCGCGCGCGATCTGCGCCACCTCGATCGAATGCGTCAGCCGGGTGCGGTAATGGTCGCCCTCATGCGCGACGAACACCTGCGTCTTGTGCTTCAGCCGGCGGAAGGCCGTCGAATGGATGATGCGGTCGCGGTCGCGCTGGAACGGCGTCCGGGTCGGGCTCTCCACCTCGTCGAACAGCCGCCCGCGCGACTTTGCCGGATCGCAGGCATAGGCGGCGCGTGGCCGATAGCCGAAACCGATGTCGCCCAACTCATTTGTCATCGCCCCAACCGATTTCCATAGCCCCAACCAATTTCCATAGCCCCGCCAATTTCCATAGCCTACGCCGCAGTTGACTTGCCCCCTCGCGCTTCATACCTATCATGTGAAACCGAAAGCAAGGTGACGCCCATGGGCGCTGATGCCAAGACCGCCATGAAAGTCGAGATGACCGACGCCGCCGCCAGGCGGATTGCCAAGATTGTGTCTGGCGAAGCCGGCAAGACGGCGCTGCGCGTTTCGGTCGAGGGCGGCGGCTGTTCCGGTTTTTCCTACAAGTTCGACCTGGTCGACACCCGCAACGATGACGACGTCGCCATCGAGAAGGACGGCGCCACCGTGCTGATCGATGACCTCTCGCTGGTCTATATGGGCGGCTCGGTGATCGATTTCGTCGACGATCTGATGGGCCAGTCGTTCCAGATCAGGAACCCGAATGCGGTCGCCTCGTGCGGCTGCGGCACCAGCTTCAGTATTTAGAGAATGCCTACCATTGGCGCGGTCCGTCAGGTCGCGCTTTCAGCCGGGCGCGATCTCGATGCAACGCTGGCGTTCTGGCAAGACGTGCTTGGCATGGCCGTGCACGTGCGCTTCGATCCGCCTGGCATCGCCTTCATCATGGCCGGCGATGTGCGGCTGCTGTTCACCGATGGCTTGCCGGCTGGCACCGTCTACCTCGACATTTCGGGCCTTGACGATTTCCACGCCTCGGCAAAAGCCGCCGGCGTCCCCTTCACTGCGCCGCCGATGCTCGTCCACCGCGATACCCAGGGCCTGTTCGGGCCGGCGGGGGAAAGCGAATGGATGGCCTTTCTAAAGGATCCGGCAGGCAATACGATCGGCCTCGTCGAACGCCATCCGCCCGAGCAGCAATGAGGCCGTCATGAAAATCGTCACCTGGAACATCAATGGCGTTCGGGCCCGTATCGGCAATTTGACCCACTGGCTGACGGAAAGCGCACCCGATATCGCCTGCCTGCAGGAGATCAAGACGGTCGACGAGCAGTTTCCGCGGGCCGAGATCGAGGCGCTTGGCTACAACGTCGAAATCTATGGCCAAAAGGGATTCAACGGCGTCGCCATCCTGTCGAAGCTGCGCTTCGACGAGGTCATCAGGGGCCTGCCGGGCGACGATGCCGACGATCAGGCGCGTTTCATCGAGGGCGTGTTCTCGACCGACAAGGGCGCTTTGCGCGTTGCCTCGCTCTACTTGCCGAACGGCAACCCGATCGACGACGAGAAGAAGTTCTCCTACAAGCTGTCCTGGATGGCGCGGCTGGAGCGCTGGGCCGAGGCAAGACTCGCGCTCGAAGAGGCGCTGGTGCTGGCCGGCGATTACAATGTCATCCCCGAACCGATCGATGCGAAGTTCCCGGAGAACTGGCTCGGCGATGCGCTGTTCCAGCCGCAGACCAGGCAGGCGTTCCGCCGGCTGAAGAACCTCGGCTTCACCGAAGCCGTGCGCGCGGTCAGCGACTCGCCGGACATTTTTACGTTCTGGGACTATCAGGCCGGCGCCTGGCAGAAGAACAACGGCATCCGCATCGATCACTTGCTGCTCTCGCCCGAGGCCGCCAATCGCTTTTCCTCGGCCTCGATCGAAAAGCATGTGCGCGCCTGGGAAAAGCCCTCGGATCACGTGCCGGTCGCCATCGAACTGGGTTTTGCGCCAATCTGATCATTCGGGGCCCGAACTGCCGGATTCCCGGTGGATGGACCGTCATATCGCCACAATCGGGGTTTCCGCTGCAATTCGGGTTCGGCCGGGGTTCAGGATGACGATCAGGCTTTTAATTTGCCCATGTGCCGCCGCGCTCGCCCTCGCGGCAACGTCGGCGTTTGCCAATCCTGCATGCCTGGCCAACGGAACATCATTCCAGATCGGCCAGGTCGCCTGCCTGACGCTTTCCGGTCGGAGCCATCTCGCCCGCTGCGACATGGTGCTCAACAACACGTCATGGACAAGGATCCGGGACGATTGTCCTAAAACCAAGCTGGCGCCGCCGGCCACGCCGATTTCAACGCCGGAGTCCGGTCCCGTTCCGACAAAACCGACCGTGAATTGATCCCGACTTTTTCGAGATCCCCACTCTTTCTATTGACCCAGTCTTTCCCAGCCGTTGGCTTCGCGACTACCGGTCGCCGCCACCCTTGGTGAGGATGTCGTCGGCCAGCGAAATCGCGGTGCGGCGGTCGGCCTCGCCCGCGGCGGCAAACGCCTCTTCCTGCATGCCGCGTATCCATGGCTGGTCGGAAGGCGCGGCCCGTTCAAGCGCCGCGGTCATCATCGCCAGCCCCCGAACGATCTTGCCGCTCTGGAAGAGCAGGTGACCGAGCGTCGCCTGCGCGCCGGCATGGCCCTTTTCCGCAGCGAGTTGGAACCAGCGTCCGGCCTGCTTGATGCTCGCCTTGACGCCGCCCTTGCCATTCAGGAAGATCTGGCCCATCTCGAACTGGGCATTCGGGTTGCGGTAGTTGGCGGCGGCGCGCATGTAGTACTCTTGGGCCGCCACCTCGTTCTCTTTGATCGGGCTGCCGGGGATGCCCGTCCTCAGATAGTCGCCGAGCGCCACGAGCGCATCCGAAACATAGCTCTCTTCCGGCGAGCCGGGCTCGACGTCCTGGTCGACGATCTCGCTGAAGAACTTGAACGCCGCGTAGTCGTCGCGCTCGACGCCGTCACCCTCGGCATACATGCGCGCAAGCTTCCAGGTGGCGCCGATCTGGCCGTTTTCGGCCGCGTATTTATAAGCCTCAGCAGCCTGCTCCTTGCGGCCGTTCTTGTAGGCGGAGAAGCCGAACTGGAACACCGCCCACGGGCTCGACTGCGGCTTCACGCCGGTCTTGTCGTCGAACACCTTGTCGTCGAAGGCCATGGCCTGGCCTGCGGCGCCCAAGGTCGCGCCAAAAGTGGCGATCGCGACCAGTGCCGAAAAGACAGACAGCCTCAGCAACTCAGATATCCGCATAACAATGTGTTTCTCTCGCACCACCGGGATGGGTGACCGCCCCGTCGCGGGCAGGCCCTACCGTTTGTGCATATTTCCAGATCGCGCCCGACTGATAGTCGGTCGCGCGCGCCTTCCATGCCTTTGCCCTGGTCGCCAGTTCGGTGTCGGACAGCGCCACCTCGATGGTGCCGTTCACCGCGTCGATCGAGATCAAGTCGCCATCCCTGAGCAGCCCGATCGGGCCACCCACGGCGGCTTCCGGCCCGACATGGCCGATGCAGAAACCGCGTGTCGCGCCCGAAAAACGCCCGTCGGTGATGAGAGCCACCTTGCCGCCCATGCCCTGGCCATAGAGAGCCGCCGTCGTCGACAGCATTTCGCGCATGCCCGGACCGCCGCGCGGTCCCTCGTAGCGGATCACGAGGACCTCGCCTTCGCTGTAGCTGCGATCCGTAACCGCCTGGAAACATTCCTCTTCCGAATCGAAGCAGCGTGCCGGGCCAGAGAATTTAAGCTCCGACATGCCCGCGACCTTCACGATCGCGCCTTCGGGGGCAAGGTTTCCCTTCAAGCCCACGACGCCACCCGTTCGGGTGATTGGTCGGTTGGCGGGACGAACCACATCCTGGCTATCATTCCAGGCAACGTGCTCCATATTTTCGGCTAAAGTGCGGCCGGTCACGGTCAGGCAGTCGCCATGCAGATAGCCGTGGTCGAGCAACGTCTTCATCAAGAGCGGAATGCCGCCGGCCTCGAACATGTCCTTGGCGACATATTTGCCGCCCGGCTTCAGGTCGGCGATATAAGGCGTCTTCTCGAAAATGCTGGCGACGTCGAACAGGTCGAACTTTATCCCCGCCTCATGCGCGATCGCCGGCAGATGCAGCGCCGCGTTGGTCGAGCCGCCGGTGGCCGAGACCACGGTCGCCGCATTCTCCAGCGCTTTCAGAGTGACGATGTCGCGCGGGCGAATATTTTTTGCGATCAGTTCCATGATCTTTTCGCCGGAGGCGAAATTGAAGCGGTCGCGCATCTCATAGGGCGCCGGCGCCCCGCAGGAATAGGGCAGCGCCAGCCCGATCGCCTCGGCGACGGTGGCCATGGTGTTGGCGGTGAACTGGGCGCCGCAGGAGCCGGCCGACGGACAAGCGGCTTGCTCGATTTCGAGGAGTTCGGCGTCGCCGATCGTGCCGACCGAGTGCTGGCCGACGGCCTCGAACACATCCTGCACGGTGATCTGCCGGCCCTTGTAGGAACCGGGCAGGATCGAGCCGCCATAAATGAAGATCGACGGCACATTGAGCCGCACCATGGCCATCATCATGCCGGGCAGCGACTTGTCGCAACCGGCAAGACCGACCAGCGCATCGTAGCAATGGCCGCGCATGGTGAGTTCGACCGAATCGGCGATGACCTCACGCGACACCAGCGACGATTTCATGCCCTGGTGGCCCATCGCAATGCCGTCCGTGACGGTGATGGTGCAGAATTCGCGCGGCGTGCCGTTCGCCGCGGCGACGCCCTTCTTGACCACCTGCGCCTGGCGCATCAGCGAGATGTTGCAGGGCGCCGCCTCGTTCCAGCAGCTGGCGACGCCGACCAGCGGCTGCGCGATCTCGGCCGCCGACAAGCCCATCGCATAAAGATAGGATCGGTGCGGCGCACGCGCCGGACCGACGGTCACATAGCGGCTGGGCAGCTTGGCTTTGGAGATGACTCTGGCGTTCATTCTCTTCCCTTGCCCCGGGGCGATGAGACCTGCGGTGCGACCTGCCCCAACGCCGAGCCTTTTGGCATGCCTGGGACGCATTCGAGGTGCGCCGGGTTTATGGCGGGAAGTAGGCAATGTCGGCGGGCGCGGTTGTGGCGCGAGGGTTGTTCAGAAACTGTTGCCAAAACATCACGATCGCGTGAGGCAGAGGGAAGCGGCGTCGTTGCAGCGCCGCTTTGGTCGCGGGCAAGCCCCTCAAGCAAAAAGGCCGGGCATCGTCCGGCCTTTTTGCTATTGAAAACAGATGTTTAGAACTTGACCTTAACCGAAGCTGAGCCGGCAAGGAGCAGATCGTCGTCATATGTGTAGGTGACGGCATTTGCCGTGTCGCCAACACCGGTGAAGGTCGACGACCCACTGGTCAGGACACCGATCGAGCCACCAAGTCTGACCTCGATCCTGTCGTTCGGCGAATAGGAGACGCCGCTGGCCACGGACCAGGTGTCCGACTGATAGCCGGAGGTCGTCGAGGTTCCACGATCCCAGGTCAGCGAAACCGCGGCCGACAACTGGTCGGTGAACTTGTGCGCTATGCCGCCCGAAACCGTCCAGCCGTCGCGATAGAGCAGGTCGAAGGAAACGGGCGAGTCTGGGGAGCCAGGTATGCCGCCGGTTATAGGGCTGCGGACACCTTGGATCGGAATTATGCCAAGCTTGCTCCATTCCTGCCAGCGGATAGAACCAAACGCCAGCCAGCCAGGCGCTATACCGCTCTGCAGCTTGAGTTCCACGGCCTGGGGTATTTCGGCCGAGGCGGACACAGGGAACACCCCCGTAGAGCCTGGAACAAGATCCGCCGGAGGGGTGCCCCTGAAACCGGTGGAGTCGACGGTTCCCGACAACTCGTCATATTTGTAGCGCGAAGAGTAGACCAGGCTTGCGCGCAAGGCGATTTCGGGAATTTCATAGGCGGCACCCACGCGCCAAGCCCATGCCTCATCGGAAAGCTGGAATTTGCCAAGGCCGGTATTGCCGAAGGCCAGCAAGGTCTGGCGCGACAGAAATGCATCGACCTCCTGGTAGGAGATCCCGCCAATGAACCGCAGGGCGCCCTTGCCGACATTCACCTTGTAGGAACAGGTAAGGCCGAAATCATTTGTTCTGACGTAGTATTCGACCGCTGATGGCGAATAGGCATTGTTCATTCCGAAGTCCGCCTCCGCGCCATACGGTTCCGTATAGGTCGCAAGGCAATCCACTGGTTCAAAAATGTTGGCCTTGATGCCGACGCGCGGCACCGCATAGTCGCCACCAACGTCCACTGACGAGGACGACAACGCAACCGGGGCTGGCGGAGAATCCAGGCGCCGCACATTCTTCAGTGTGCGCTGTGGCGAAACATAGGTGACGCCGGCGTCGAACGAATATGGCGCGGCATCGAACAACTGGTCGATGTTGACACCGCCCCGGTCGAAGCCGCCGGCGTTGGCAACGCCCGACATCAATAGCGAAAAGCACCCCGCCCCCAGCAGCGCTTTCAGACGCAAATTGTTCATGAATCTCCTCCCCTAGTACGAATGGACTAAGCTAGAACCAATTCGAGTTAACGGCGCAACAACGAATTCTCGATGCGTACATGTACGCCTTCGCCGACCGCATTTCAGACAAAGTGACAGATCCACAGCAAAGCCGGAAAACGGCTTGTTTGGCTGCAAATCGAGCAAAAACTCGGAAAAACGCACATGGAACGGCGCAAAAACCGCCCGTTTTGCGGCAACTGAGCCCATTGTTACATTATGGCAACAATGGGGCTAAAACATTCCGTTTACGTCAAGATTTACGCTGCGGAATGCCTATTTTTCGTGCAGGAAGCCGCCCGAAAAGCGCGTTCGCAGGACTCGCGAATCCTGAGCATCAGGCGTCCAACAAGCGGAAGCCGGTTGGCAAATCCGCTCCTCCGCCAATTCGGTTCTCAAATATCACAGATGGGTCAACCGGCTTCGCGCACGCGTGTCAGCGCCACCGAAAGCTTCTCTTGCGCCTCGCGATACTCGGCGAGTTTTTCGCGCTCGGCTTCGACGACATCTTCCGGCGCGTTGGCGACGAATTTGTCGTTGGACAGCTTCTTGTGCAGGCGGGCGATCTCTTCGGTCACCTTGACCAATTCCTTCTGCAGCCGCGCCGCCTCGGCGGCAAGGTCGATCAGGCTGCCGAGCGGCAGGCAGATGGTGGCCTCGTTGAGCACGATCTGGGCGGAGCCCTTGGGCGCCGTATCAACAAGCGAGATGTCGCCGACCCGCGCCAGTCGCTTGACGGCCGATGCCTGACGCTCAAGCCTTTCGCGGGTTGCGGTATTGGCGCCGATCACCATCAGCGGCGCGATCGCCGCCGGCGGCACGTTCATTTCCGAACGCACGGAGCGGATGCCTGAGACCAGGTCGATCAGCCAGTTGATGTCGGCGGCCGCTGCCTCGTCCTCGAAGTCGGGCGACGGCCACGCGGCATGGCAAAGCAGCGACGGCCGTTCCTTGCCCTCACCCGATGTCTCAGCCCACAGCTCTTCGGTCATGAACGGCATCATCGGATGCAGCAGCTTGTAGATCTCGTCGAGCACGAAGGCGACGCAAGCCCGGCTCTCGGCCTTGGCTGCCTCGTCCGCGCCCATGAAGACCGGCTTCAGCAGTTCCAGGTACCAGTCGCAGAACAGGTTCCAAACGAAGCGGTAGGCAGCAGTCGCAGCCTCGTTGAACCGGTATGAAGTGATGCCATCGGTGATTTCGCGCGCCGCGCGTGTCAGTTCGGTCAGGATCCAGCGGTTGACCGCCAGCTTGGCGTCGTTCAGCCAGAAATCGTCGTTTCTCGCGACGTCGTTCATCTCGGCAAAACGCGTCGCGTTCCACAGCTTGGTGCCAAAATTGCGGTAGCCGGCGATACGAGCCGGATCGAGCTTCACGTCACGCCCTTGCGCGGCCATCACCGTCAGCGTGAAGCGCAGTGCGTCGGCGCCATATTCGTCGATGAGATCGAGCGGGTCGATGACGTTGCCTTTCGACTTCGACATCTTCTGCCCGTTCTTGTCGCGCACCAGCGCATGGACATAGACGGTGTGGAACGGCTCCTCCCCCATGAAATGCAGGCCCATCATCATCATGCGAGCGACCCAGAAGAAGATGATGTCGAAGCCGGTTACCAGCACGTCGGTCTGGTAGTAGGTCTTCAGCTCCGGCGTCTGGTCCGGCCAGCCGAGCGTCGAGAACGGCCACAGCGCCGACGAGAACCATGTGTCGAGCACATCCTCGTCGCGGGTCAGGATCTCGCCCGGCTTGAAATTCTCGAGTTTGTCCTCGACCCAGGCCTTCCACGGCCCTTCCAGCGCCAGATAATATTCGATTGCGGCGGCGAGCGCCTCCTCCTCGGTCTTCTCGACGAAGATGCGGCCGTCCGGCCCGTACCAGGCCGGGATCTGGTGTCCCCACCAGAGCTGGCGCGAAATGCACCAGGGCTGGATGTTCTCCATCCAGTCGAAATAAGTCTTCTCCCAGTTTTTCGGCACGAACCTGGTGCGGCCCTCGCGCACCGAGGCGATCGCCGGCTTGGCGAGCTCCGCCGCGTTCGCATACCATTGTTCGGTCAGGAACGGTTCGATCGGCACGCCGCCGCGATCGCCATGCGGCACGGTATGGCGATGCGGCTCGACCTTTTCGAGGAAGCCGCCCGCCTCCATCAGCTCGACGATCTTCTTGCGCGCGACGAAACGATCGAGGCCGTTGAGCTCATCCCAGACGGCCTGACGCTCAGGAGTTACCTCCAGCCCGGCGAGAAAGTCGTCATTGTCGGTGAGCGCGAGCGCCGCCTCGACGGTGAGGATATTGATGGCCGGCAGCTTGTGGCGCCTGCCGACCTCAAAATCGTTGAAGTCGTGCGCCGGCGTGATCTTGACCGCGCCGCTGCCTTTCTCCGGATCGGAATATTGGTCCGCCACCACCGGGATCTTGCGGCCGACGATCGGCAGGACGAGGTTCCTGCCGAGCAGATGCCGAAAACGCTCGTCGTCGGGATGCACCGCCACCGCCGTATCGCCCAGCATCGTCTCGGGCCGCGTCGTTGCCACGATGATGAAGGTTTTTGGATTTTCCGGATCGAAGACCTCGCCCTCGACGGGATAACGGAAATGCCAGAGATTGCCGTTGACCTCCTGCTGTTCGACCTCGAGGTCGGAAATCGCGGTCAACAGTTTCGGGTCCCAGTTCACAAGGCGCTTGTCCTTGTAGATCAGGCCTTCCTTGTAGAGGGTGACAAACACTTCGAGCACCGCCCTGGACAGACCCTCGTCCATGGTGAAACGCTCTCGGCTCCAGTCGGCCGAGGCCCCCAGCCGCTTCAGCTGGTTGAAGATCGCGCCGCCGGATTCGGCCTTCCACTCCCAGACCTTCTCGACGAACTCATCGCGCGTCAGGTCGCGGCGGTGGATCTGCTTCTCCATAAGCTGGCGCTCGACCACCATCTGGGTGGCGATGCCGGCGTGGTCCATGCCGGGCTGCCACAGCACGTTCTTGCCGCGCATGCGCTCGAAGCGCACCAGAATGTCCTGCAGCGTGTTGTTGAGCGCATGGCCCATATGCAGCGAGCCGGTGACGTTCGGTGGCGGGATGACGATGGTGAAGGCTTCCGCGCCCTCCTCTGCGCCTGCGCCGGCACGAAACGCGTCGGCCTCCTCCCAGACTTTGGCGATCTTCGGCTCGACGATTTTTGCGTCGTAGGTTTTTTCGAGCATGGGAAGGCGTCCGGGCTGTCGGGTTTTTGCTGGTCCGGTTGTAAATCGGAAGGTTTTGGCCAAGTCAACCGCAAGCAAGCGGCAGACGGGCCATGCCAGCAAATAGCGCCTGGGCAGATCGGGGCAACTTGCAGAAGTGAGCGTCGCAGGGCAATCGCTTAGAGGTTTGCGCTGCCCCTCATTGCCCTGCCAGGCATTTTCTCCCCGTATAGTGACGGGGAGAAAGACACATCGCAAAAGATTTCGCCAATTTCCAGCGTTGCAGAAAGTGCGCCAAGGTTGCGGCCAGCCCTTCTCCCCGTCCCTATACGTCACTATACGGGGAGAAGATGCCGGCAGGCAGATGAGGGGCGGCGCCGACTTCGGCGATTTGCCGGTTACTGCGCGCCGCGCGCTACGCGTTCGATTTCTTCGCGTACCAGCCGCTCGACCAGCGTCGGCAGATTGTTGTCCAGCCAGTCCTGCAGCATGGGCCTCAGCATCTCCTCGGCCATCTCGTCGAAGGTTTTCTTGCTGCGGCTGGCGAACGCATCGGAAAGCTCGCCGAAGGCGGCGGCAACTTGCCGGCCGGTATGTTCGGAAAGGATCGCCGGACGAGCGGACAGTGCCTCGCTCGTCGCCGGGCGCGCCAACCCGCTTCGCGGCGGGGCCGGCTCGAAAGCAGGTTCGGCCGCGTCCTCGATAATTTCGGCCTTCGGTTCGGCATCCGGCGTCTGTCTCAGATCAGCCCTGTCTGGGGCCCTGTCCGGCCTCGCCAAGGTCTTCGCTTCGCTAATTGCGGCGATATCACGCCGCCACCCGGCAACGATACTGTCGGTCGTCTCCGCAACCCTTGCCGTCGCAGGCGCATTCGGCTCCGGCTTGGCGGCCGGGGTCGCTTCGGCCGCGACCCTGTCACCAGCAAGCGTCACGGGCGATTTGACCGGAGCCGAATCGGAACGCACCGGCGGCTCGACGCGCGCGATGACGGGCTCGACGGCCGACGGTTGCGCCTGCACCTCGGTCAGCGTGGCCGGCCTCCTGGCGTCGAATCCCGGACGCAACTCGGCGCGAAACGCGCCTGCCTCCGGCGGAGCCCCGCCTGCCGCCGGTGCCGGCACAGCTACCGCCGGTGCCGACACGGCTACCGACGTCAGATCCTGCAGCAGGTCGTCCGTATCGTCCGGCTGTTTGCGGCCGGTGTCGTTGTCCTCGATGATCCTCCTGATGGAAGCCAGTATCTCCTCCATGGAAGGTTCGCGCTGTACGCTGCTTGCCGTCGCCATCGTCACATCCGCCGCCCTTGTGACTCGTTGCAGATTTCCTGTCCGGCCCAAGCCGGATTCGAATCATGGCAACAGCGTAACCCACGGATCGCCTTACGAGAATCCCCAATCTGAGGGCATGTTGGATTTCAACAGATTAGAGCCCGCGCGACCTTTTGGACGCGCGGGCTCTAAATAGCTTGAAACTGGACGGAAGTTGAAACTGGTGAGGGGATCAGCGGCCGTCTGGCGTGCGCAGGCCGAACCACTTGTCCTTGACCGCATTGTAATGTTCTTCGGGCTTGTATTTCACTACCTGAAGGGCGAGACGCTCGACCGAAAGATGACCGATAGCCGACAGGATGGCATAGCTCGCCACCACCAGATCGCGTTCGGCGCTGGCCTGGTTGATCTTGGCGGTGATGAGCGTGGCCTGGGCGTTGAGGACGTCGAGCGTGGTGCGCTGGCCGACATTGCGCTCTTCGATGACGCCGCTCAGGGCAAGCTGTGCGGCGGCAATCACCTGCCTGTTGGCCACCACGGTTTGCTGGGCGGCGATATATTGCGTCCACGCCGAGGTCACGGCCTGCCGCACGGTGTCGCGGCTGACATCGACCTCGATCCGGGCCTGGCTGAGCGATTCCTTGTTCTGACGCACTATCGCCGACGTCCGCCCGCCCGAATAGATCGGTATGGTCAGCGTGGCACCGATGCTGGCCGAATTGGTTGTGCCGTCCTGCCCCGTATCGGCGGAGCCCGGAGCCGTTCTGCGATAGGCGCTGGAAACGCCGGCGGAAGCCGAAAGCTGCGGCAGCAGCGCGCCTTCGGCCGATTTCACCGAAAACGCCGCCGCGTCGACCAGGTGCTGGGTGGCGAGGATGGCCGGGTGCTCGATGGATGCAATCGCGATAGCCGCATCGAGGTTCGACGGCAACAGCTTCGCCAGCGGCGAAGCGGCCCTGAGCCTGCCTGGCTCGTCGCCGACGATCTGGCGATAGGTCGCAGCGCTCGCCAGCGCCTGCGCGCGGGCGGCCGCCAGTTCCGCCACAGCGGAGGAGCGCTCGGCATCGGCCTGCGCAACGTCGGTGCGGGTGCCTTCGCCGACCTCGAAGCGCGAACGCGCGGCGCGCGCCTGCTCGGTCAGGAACTGCAGGTTTTGCTCCGTCAGCACCGCCACTTGGCGGTCGCGAATCACGTCCATATAGGCGCTTGCCGCATTGAACAGGATGTTCTCTTCGGTGTTGCGCAGGCTCTCGAACGAGGCGCGGACCTGCGCTTCGGCGGCGGCGACGTTGTTCCTGGTCTGGAAGCCGTCGAACAGGGTCTGGTCGATCTGGACGCCGAAGTTGCCGGTGGTTAACGAAAGGTCTCGACCCGGCCCGCTACGGGGATCGAAATGGCTTCTGGAGAAGTCGATGTTCGCGGAACCGGTGATGGTCGGGCGCCAGCCGGACTTGGCGATGGCAACGCCCTCATCGGTGACGCGGACGCCGGCGCGGGCCGAATTGAGCTGGGAATTGTTCTGATAGGCTTTTGAAAGTGCACCGAGAATGGTTTCCGCCGAGGCGCCTAGCGGAGAAAGCGCGGTCGCCGAGAAGAGGACGGCGGCAAAAAGACTCTTTCGTAAAGACGGCACGTTATTCCCTCATTCGTTTTGCATGGGAACCACACCGCGCCGGCTTCCCCCATTCGAGCAGCCGGCGCCGTGTGTTTCAGGTTCCCTGCTGTCTGCCCCCAAAAGAACACCCCGGTTGTGCGGATCAGCAACAATTGTTCAAGCGCAAGCGAACATGACAACGGCTTTGCTGCAAGCCAAAATCACTCAGAACTCGAACGCACGAATACGATCGAATCCCGGTAGTGGCTTAATTGCCGCATTAAAGGCGCCTCTTCCGGTTACGACCCCCCCTGTTTTCAGGAACAATCGGGCCACGCCCGAATTCCCCTGCCCTTCGACGGCGACGAGCCGACCGCCTTCCGCAAGCTGGTCGAGCAACGGTTCCGGCACTTTCTCGACGCTGCCGCCGATGAAAATGACGGCGTAGGGTGCTCCCGCGCCATGCCCTTCCGGCAGCGGTCCGTTGACCACGCTGACATTGTCGCAGCCCAGCGCCGAAAGCGTCGACATCGCGGTCTCGGCCAATGCCGGATCGCTTTCCAGCGCAACGACGGACTTTGCCAGCCGCGACAGGATCGCCGCCGCATAGCCGGTGCCGCAGCCGACATCGAGCGCCGAATCGCCAGGGCCGATCTCGGCCAGTTGCATCAGCTTGGCCAGCGGCGAAGGCTCCATGAGATAGCGCGGGCCGTCCGCGGTATTGGCAATGCGGATGTCCTCGTCGATATAGGCCAGATCGCGCTGATCGGGGGCGACAAAGGCTTCGCGCGGCACGACAAGCATCGCCTCGAGCAGCGGCGCGCTGGTTACGTCGGTGGTGCGGACCTGGCCGTCGACCATTTTTACTCGACGTTCGGCAAAATCAGCGCTCATGTTCCAACCAATCCGCCCAAGACCAACCTGTTCAAGATCAATCCGCCCAAGATCGATCCGCTTTGCCGCGCCAGACCGCGGCTCATGTCGACCGGAACCCCCTGGCGCTGGTGCGCGGGAGCTTGGGCAACTGGAGGCCTCGCCCGGAATCGAACCGGGGTGCAAGGATTTGCAGTCCTCTGCGTAACCACTCCGCCACGAGGCCTCATTGCTCCCGGCGTTCCACCCGGTTCCAATAGGTTGCGGCGAAAATGCCGTCAAGCGGCCATGGTGCATTCCCGACGGTTTCCCCTCGGCCATGATGCCACGCGCCGAGCCAACGACACGCATGCTCCGAGAACCGGAGCGCAGCGGACGTCAGAGCGCTGCGCCACCAATTGGACGCGCGGCGCTGCAGGTATGCGGAGAAACGCCATCATCTGGCCGTCGGAGGAGAATTTCCAAACAAGGCTCTCAGCCAGTCCGGGCATTCAGCCAAGTGAGTCGAGCCGGAAAGACGCCTTCGCAGGGCTTGCCGGCTGCCGAAGTCGGTACAGCCGTCAGTTCGGGCGCCGCCGCCGTTCCCACCACACGACGAGCCGGCGCCGGTGGCGACGCACGACGGCAAACTCGTAGGAGAGCACCAGCAATCCGATCGGCACCATCCAGAAGCCCAGGATCGGCAGAAAGCCGAGAATGCCGCCGAAGATCAGCACGACGCCGATTGCAATCCTGAGGCCGCGCGAGCGCGGCATGGTGAACTCACGGCCGAAGACCGATATTTTCCGTGCCGGTGGGTGGTTGTGGCTTGCTGCGCTCATGTCTGATCAGTGGTCCGTTCGGGCAAACTAAAAGCACTAGCTGACGAAAGCCGCAACCGCCTTTTCGGTTCCGCGCACCCCGCCAGACGGCTCATATGAGGACGCGCGCACATGATTGCCAGAAATCGTGGCGCGAAAAAGCGCCGAAAAATACGAAATGCTTCTTTGCAAAGCCGAAACGGGTTTGCTATAGGCTGCGCCACTCACATGAGAGCCTCTGTTCCCCGGTAGCTCAGTGGTAGAGCAACCGGCTGTTAACCGGTTGGTCGCTGGTTCGAATCCGGCCCGGGGAGCCACCGCCCTTTCTACGCTAAGGCGCGAGATTGTGCGCAGACATGCGATTTTTTCTGCGCATCGATCCGATTCGTTCTCCTGGAATGGCTCGCAAAACGCAGAGATGCCGATCGAAGTCAGTGATAGCCTAGCGTAGCGCCCTCCCCTCGCCTAGGCCTGCAAGGCCCTCTTCGTAGATTCGGCGGCCACATCGTGAAAAGACCTACGGCCGGCGCGATTGCGCCGAAACGAGCCGCTACATAGATTCGGCCGGCGAAACCTTCCAGCTCGAGAACGGGAAGAATTGACCCTAAGGCGACCGCTGTCAGGCTGCCACTGGACGACAGCCTTGCGCCTCCTTTTGGACATTGCGAGAGATGCCCGGAAGGTCGCGTCAAACCCTTGCGTCGTTAACCTTAGCCGGGAAGCCGCTAACCAGTCGGGTGCACGCCGCGACAAATTTGTCGCTTGGCATGCGGCCATCCGCATCGCGCGAATACTCCGGCTTTAGCCGGTTAAGGAAAAACATTTCGAGCCTGCGCCCATGCTTGGTTTCGATGGCGCCTCACGGCTTTTCGGCCATCCTACTGGGGCAGCATTTGGCATATTGGAAGCGGTGTTTTGGCGCGAACGTCTTCACCAATAACGAGCCGCGCCGCCCCGAAATATGCGCGAGTCGAGCCGTGCCTGGCCTCAATGACAGAGCCATGAAGCGCGAGGGCGCAAGATAACTTGCCTTCAGCGCCGACATCGCGGTCGTCTGAAATCGCACTATCGCTCCAGCCCGTCGCCCAGTCGTCTAAACCCGCTGCAGTGCGATAGCGATCCCCTGCCCCACGCCAATGCACATCGTCGCCAAGGCGTATGTTTTCCCAAAGGCGGCGAGTTCGAGAGCTGCGGTTCCAGCTATCCTCGCGCCGCTCATGCCCAAAGGGTGCCCCAAGGCAATGGCGCCGCCGTTGGAATTCACTTGGCTTGCGTCCTCAGGGATCCCCAAGTCGCGAAGCACTGCGATGGCCTGGCTCCCGAAAGCCTCGTTGAGTTCGATCACCTCGAATTCCGCCGGTGCAATCCCAAGGCGAGCGCAGAGCTTCTTGGTGGCCGGTGCCGGCCCAAAGCCCATAATCCGAGGTGGCACGGCGGCGACCGCACCACCTAGTATGCGGGCAATCGCTGTAAGCCCGTAGCGCTTGGCCGCTGCCTCCGACGCGATGATGAGTGCCGCAGCGCCGTCGTTCACGCCTGAGGCGTTGCCAGCGGTGACGCTCCCTCCAGAGAACAGCGGCTTGAGCTTCGCCAGGGCTTCCATCGTGGTGCCGGCTCGAGGGTGCTCGTCCAGCTCGACGGGGATTGCGCCCCCCTTTTTCTGAGGGACCATTACGGGGACGATTTCCCGAGCAAGCCTGCCGCTCTTCTGCGCGGCGATGGCCTTGTCTTGGCTGCGCACCGCAAAGGCATCCTGCGCCTCGCGCGACACGCCAAAGTCCCGAGCGACGTTCTCACCGGTTTCCGGCATGGAATCCACGCCGTAGTGCTCCTTCATGCGCGGGTTGACAAAGCGCCAGCCGATGGTCGTGTCGTAGATCTCAGCATTGCGAGAGAAAGCCGTCTCGGCCTTGGGCAGCACGAACGGGGCTCGACTCATGGACTCGACGCCGCCGGCGATGACCAACTCCGCCTCACCGGACTTGACCGCGCGGGCTGCCGTGATCACAGCATCCATTCCGGAGCCACAGAGGCGATTGATTGTGGTGCCGGGGATGCTCACAGGCAGGCCGGCCAGAAGCGAGCTCATACGAGCAACGTTTCGGTTGTCCTCGCCAGCTTGGTTGGCACAACCGAAGATCACGTCGTCGACCGCGTCCCAATCGACACCTGAGTTCGCAGCGATCAGGGCCCTGAGAGGAACGGCACCCAAGTCGTCCGTGCGAACCGAGGACAGGACGCCCCCGAAGCGGCCGATGGGCGTGCGTTTGTAGGCGCAGATGAAAGCTTCGCTCATTCCTAGACCTCCGGAACAATTAAGTCACCGATCGTGCCGTCGACGAGAAGCTCGGCACCCGTTACCGCTTGCAGTACGTCGAGGCTGAGCTTGGGAAGCTTCTCGCGCAGCACGAAACGCTGGCTCTCGATGTCAACCACGGCAAGGCTGGTATAGACGCGGGTGACGCAGCCAACGCCGGTCAGCGGCAGGCCGCAGCGTTTGACCAACTTGGGGCGTCCGTCCTTCGTCACGTGGTCGGTGATCACAGCAACGCGCTTGGCGCCATGCACCAGATCCATGGCACCGCCCACGGCCGGCACGCCCTTAGGGCCCGTCGACCAATTGGCGAGGTCGCCATTTTCAGCTACTTCGTAGGCACCCAGGATGGCGACGTCGAGATGGCCCCCCCTGACCATGGCGAAGCTGTCGGCATGGTGGAAGAAAGCTGCGCCGGGCCGCAGCGTGATTGCCTTCTTGCCGGCGTTGATCAGATCCCAGTCTTCCTCGCCTTCCGGAGGACTTTTCCCAAAGTTGAGCACGCCGTTCTCAGTGTGAAAGATCGCTTGCCGGCCGGGTGGCTGGAACTTGGCCACCATCTCGGGGAATCCGATGCCCAGGTTGACATACGCGCCGTCACCAATGTCCTGAGCGGCCCGCCAGGCGATCTGTGCGTTGGTGAGTTTCTCGGTCATCCGTAGGCCACTCCTGCCCGCATAAGGGCCTCTTCCTGTTGGGCATCCGCGACTTCCACGATGCGGTTGACGAAAATGCCCGGGGTAACGATCTGCTCCGGATCGATCCCACCAGGCCGGACGATCTTTGAGGCCTGCACGACGGTCAGCCTGGCGGCGGCGGCCATTAGCGGCGAAAAGTTACGCGCCGCCTTGCGATAGGTGAGATTACCCATGGTGTCGGCCAGTTCGGCCTTGATCAGGGCCGCGTCCGACTTGAGCCAACGTTCCTGCACGTACATGCGACCATCAAACTCGGCGACAGGCTTCCCCTCCGCCAAATCGGTGCCGAAGCTGGTCGGCGTGTAAAAGGCCGGAATGCCCGCGCCGCCGGCACGGATACGCTCGGCCAACGTTCCCTGCGGCACGAGTTCGAGCCCGATCTGGCCAACACGATACTTCTCGGTGAATGCGCGCGGATCGGCCGAGCGAGGAAACGAGCAAACCATCTTTGCGACCATGCCGGCGTCGATCATTGCCGCGATGCCGATCCGCCCATTGCCGGCATTGTTGTTGATCACGATGAGTGCCTTGGGAGAGCCGGTGGCGCGAAATCGATCGATCAGGGCGTGGATGAGTTCGATCGGGGCACCTGAGCCGCCAAATCCACCAATCATCAGCGTCATCCCGTCTTCGATCCCGGCTACTGCTGTGGCGAGATCGGGAACCGTCTTATCCATAAAACCATCCTTCACGGCGAAGGCCGCTGCATCAATCGGGTGCACGGGCTGATGCCCGTGCACCCGATAAGACAGTGGCGAGCGCAATACCCGAAGCGAAGAATAGTCGACGGTTGATAGCCATGTTCTCCTCCTGATGACGGCTGTCCTAAAGAGCGCTCCTCCTATGAATGCGCCCGTCCTCTCAATCGGGTTATTCTCGCATGGCGGCTGGCGCGATAAAGCGCGCGAACATGGAAACAGTGTTGCGGTTGTTGCAAAAATGACTCACGAAAAAGCCCGACAACGTGGAGGTCACCGGGCTAGAAAGTTAAAGGTGAGCCTACGACGCGACTGAAACTTCAGCACCCGCTTGTTCGGACGACCTGAACATGCCTTCGAGAAGCCGATTGACGTTGTGGGCCTGCGTTGCCGGCACGACCGACGGCGAGCCCGACCGCAGTGAGGCAGCGAACGCCGCTGCCTCGCGGTCGAAGTAGATCGGATTACCAATCTCGGCGATTTCAGGCGAATAGACGGTCTTCTTCGTCGCCCAGATTTCCGGGAAACTCGTCTCTCGCCACTCCGTCCAGCCTTGGTGGTGGCCGTTCTTCCCGCTGTCGTAGATCTTGTACGAGGCCGGCAGAGGGCACGAGTGCATTATTCCATCGGTCCCGTATGCCGACAGGTCCCAACTCTCCGTCCACGACAGCGGATCCCATGACATGAAGTCGACGGTGACCAACTTGTCGGTGTAGTTGAGGATCGCGCCACCGGCGTCTTCCCGGGACTCGGCGCCGAACACCAACGGAAACTTGGTAATTCTAGCATTGACTGTATCGGGCATGCCGAAGTGGAGCAGGATGCGATCGATGAGGTGGCAGGCGATGACGAACATCGCTCCACCTATGTCTCCAGGCTGATTCATGTGGGCGGTAGCTGCCTCATTGTGAGAGCAGCCGGCATGCGCCCTGACCTGGAGAACTTTCCCCAATCGCCCGCTTGCCAGAACCTCCTGCATCTTTCCGATGGAAGGCGCGAAACGCCAACAGTACCCAACCTGAAACAGGCCATCCGTCTGGTCGACGGCGGCGACGATACGCGCGGTGTCGGCCGACCCTCGGCCGGCCGGCTTTTCACAAAGCACGGCTTTTCCCGCTTCAAGCGCCTCGATGGCAAAATCCGCCATAGCGTGGCTTTTGGGATGCACAAGCACCGCATGGACATCGGCATCCGCCAGGATCGCGTCCTTACTTCGGGGCTCCAACCCAAGCGCATCGACAAACGGCGTCAGCAGCGGACTTTCGTCATGGGCACCCAGCAGGCGCACCCCCGACATTCTCTGAAACGCCTTTACCCTGCCGGATGTGTGGGGGTGCGTAATTCCCAAGCAAGCGATGCCGAGCATGGCATCTTCACCAATAGCGTAGCCCATGGCCGTTGACCTTCGTTTGTGGAGAAAAGAAGAAGGGGCGATCCTCGTTGATCACCCCCTCCAAAAAGCTCGCGCTGCCGTTGGTCCGATCAGAGATCAGCAAACTGAGCCATGGAGGACCTGAAAACTCGCTCGGCCATTTCGTCCAGTCCTAGCTTGCGGTGTTTGGCCGAAAGGATCTCCGTGCCGTACACGCCGCGATAACCGGCAGCCTGCACCTCGCGCAGAAACGCCGGGACATCGAGTTCCCCTTCACCGCAAAGCTCGCGATAAGCGATCGTGTCTTCCCAAATGTCTGGTACCGGCGCCACCTTCAGCGCGTCGTCAATTTCCACCGCCTTTATGAACTGGGAAGGTATCTTGCGGATTTCGCTATAAGGAATGTTGCCACGGGCCATATGCCATATATCGATGAGCAGGCCACCGTTCTTGCGATTTGCACCGGAGACAATCGCCAGGCCGGTTTCGATGGTACGCACATTAGACCAGGGCATGATTTCCAACACGATGTCGGTGCCGAAGGGCGCCGCCTCGTCGCATAACTTGCCCAGTTCGTCCGCCATCAGCGGCACGTCGGCGGGAAAATCCTCGAAGCCAGGCCCGACCTTGATATCCTTTAGCCCCAATTCCGCCGCGACCTCGAGCATAAGCTTGCGGACCTTGTCGGACTCCTGACGCTTCTCGTCGCGGCGGAACCAATTGGTCAGGAACTCGATCTCGAGGTGCTTGATGCCGTTCGCCTCCACGACCCGGCGCATTTCCCGGTAGCCGATCTGATCCCTGACATGAACTACATCCTCCGAATGGAGGCCAAAGCCCTTGAATCCGGCGCGGGCGGCGGCCTCGACACGGTCCTTGAACGGGAAGGGGCTGATTTCCGTCGGGCCCAACGGAAAGACGTCTCCAGAAAGGGCGAAGTAGGAAATCAGGAGTTCAACGTCTGCAGCCATCACGATGTCCTTGCGGGAATGCATACCGTGCCTCCGCGAACAGCGCGGCACCCGTTTTGGCTAACGTTCTACCGTGCGAGAATAAACCCGGTCGCTGGGAAAACTGTGTTGCGTGGCGCGCAAAAATCGGCCTACCGAGTCCACAGTTCCTCGTAGTTGTTTGCGCGGAACTGCTCGACGAGAAAGTCGAGGAACAGCCGGGTCCGGGCAGGCATGAAGGATTTGCTCGGATAGGCGATATTCATTGTCAGCCTCGGGAGATCCCAATCATCGAGGACGCGGACAAGGCGCCCGGCTTCGAGATCTTTCTGGATGATGTACGTTGGTTGCGCCAGGATCCCAAGACCGTCGCGAGCGGCCGCGCAAATGAGCTGGCCGTCATTGGCATTGATGATGCCATCGACCTCGACGGCTACAGCATTCTCGCCCTTGCGGAAGTTCAGGTGATTCCAGTTGTCGGCCAGAGTGTAGAGGATCAGGTCGTGGTCCTTGAGGTCGCTGGGATGCTTCGGGACGCCGCGGCGATCGAGGTACTCCTGTGACGCCGCCAACAGCCGGCGCGTCTCGGCCAGCTTTCGAATAGTAATGGAGCTATCGGCCTCCACGCGACGCGTGCGGATCGCAAGATCGAGTCCATTTTCGATGATGTCGTAATAGCGGTTGGATGCCACCACTTCGATCAGCACACTGGGGTAGCGCTGCCTAAACTGCTGAACCACCGGCATCAGATGCAGCAACGAAAACGACAGAGAGGCCCCCACCCTCAACCTGCCGGTTGGCGCATGAGCCCGGGCCGTAACGTTTGCCTCGGCCTCCTCCCAGTTCGCCACGATGTCTCGGGCGTCCAAGTAGAGCTGCTGGCCTTCGGTGGTCGTGCTGAGCCGGCGAGTGGATCGTTGAACCAGCCGGGCACCGAGCCTCGTCTCCAGATTCACAAGGTGGCGGCTAACTCCGGAAACCGAGAGGTCAAGGGCATCCGCCGCCTTTGTCATGCTCTGTTCCTCAACGATCTTGAGGAACACCTGTAGCTCGGTCCAACGATCCACTTTTTGCATCCGGCGGAAAGGTGTTTTGAGAAAGCCAGTCTTCATCGCTTCCCAAGCAAATGCAATCACTTCCGTCAAAGTCGCGCGGTCACTTGGCTTGAGAGGGAACGGATGGATCAGCTGGCGGCACAGAAGGGGCAAAGGGAGCGGGTTAAACATGTCGTCATGTGGAACCTCCTTCCAAGCGCCGACGGCCAGAAAGCCGCTGCGGTAGAAGCGGTCAAATCGCGCTTTGAGGCATTACTCGGAGCGATCCCGGGCCTTCTGCACATTGAAGTAGGCGTGGATTTCAGTGGCGTCGATTACGCCTGCGACGTGGTGCTATACTCAGAGTTCGAGAGCGCCGAAGCTCTGGAGGCATATGCCAACCATCCCGCCCACCTGAAGATACGTGACGAGCTCCAGGGTGTGCGTATTGCGCGGTACCAGGTCGACTACGTGTCAACGGAGGAACCCTCGCCATGAAGGTTGCCGTCCACTGCATCGATCATCCAGACGCGATCGATATCCGTCTTGCTCACTACGATGAGCATAAGGCCTATCTGGCCGCGGGAAAGATGAGGACCGTAATCTCCGGACCGCTGTTAGCGGCCGACGGCGCCACAATGATTGGGTCGCTGTTCGTCTTTGAGGCCTCCAGTGTGGCTGAGGTTGAAGCATTCAACGCTGCCGACCCCTTCAACCGGTCGGGCGTATGGGCCGAGATCAGCATCAAGCAATTCAACCTGCGCGTTGACAATCGGGAGTGAGCAAAATGGCAAGGCTGCCTGAGAGTTTCGTCTACAGCGCCAATGCGTCACGAGTGGTCTTTGGCGCGGGATCGGTTGGAAAGGTCGGAGAAGAAGTCGACCGCCTGGGGCTACAGCGGGTTCTGGTCCTCTCGACACCCCAGCAGGAGGACTTTGCGCTGACGGTGGCCTCCCGTCTCGCCGCGAAGTCAGTTGGGGTGTTCTCGGGCGCCGCGATGCACACTCCGGTGAATGTCACCGAACAAGCGATGCGAGACATTCAGGAAAAGGATGTCGACGGGCTCATCGCCATTGGCGGTGGTTCGACGACTGGCCTGAGCAAAGCTTTGGCCCTGCGCACCGATCTGCCGCAGATCGCCATCCCGACCACCTATGCCGGCTCTGAGATGACGCCCATCCTCGGTGAAACGGCGAACGGTCAGAAGAAGACGATCACTTCGCCGAAGGTCCTGCCTGAAGTGGTGATCTACGATGTCGACCTGACGCTTTCCCTACCGGTCGCCCTCTCAGGAACCAGCGGCATCAACGCTATCGCACACGCGGTTGAGGCGCTCTACGCTCAGGACCGGAATCCGATTATCGACCTGATGGCGGGCGAAGCCATCGGTGCATTGGCCAAGGCCTTGCCCACGATCAGGCTTGATCAGCGGGACAAGGAAGCACGATCCCTGGCCCTGTACGGTGCTTGGCTGGCGGGAACGTGCCTGGGGGCCGTGGGCATGTCCCTGCACCACAAGCTTTGCCATACGCTCGGCGGGACGTTCGACCTCCCGCATGCAGAGACGCACACCATCATGCTGCCTCATGCCCTCGCCTACAATGCGCCGGCAGTCCCGGATGCCATCGATCGCCTGAAGCGCGTTCTGAAAACCGACGACCCTAGCCTAGCGCTCTACGAACTCGCCGGCCAGGTAGGAGCCGCGCGCGCTCTCAAGAACATCGGCATGCCGGAAGAGGGTCTTGGTAAGGCCCGCGCATTGGCTCTGTCCAACCCCTACTGGAACCCGCGGCAGCTCGATGAAGATCGGATTGGGCGACTCCTCTATCGCGCCTACGCCGGCCTCCCCCCTCTGGTTGAATAGGTGATCGAATGGGTTCGCTTGAATTGCGGCTGCCCGACATCGTCGTTGTGACTGGGACAG
This sequence comes from Mesorhizobium sp. WSM4829, assembly GCF_055811475.1. NCBI lineage: Bacteria > Pseudomonadati > Pseudomonadota > Alphaproteobacteria > Hyphomicrobiales > Phyllobacteriaceae > Mesorhizobium > Mesorhizobium sp. WSM4829. The sequence continues at coordinate 179,194 of NZ_JBVVQJ010000008.1, forward strand.
CGTCGGGTCTCGGGCTCGAAGTGGCCAGGCAACTGCTACAGAGCAACTGTCAGGTGGTCGGCGTCGATATGGCGCCATCTGCACTCGAATCCGTTACCCGGTACCAACAGGTCACCGGCTCGATCGCTGATACAAGTACCTGGAACAGGGTGGTCGATCTCCTCGACGCCCAAGCGTCCGCAACGCTAGGGCTCGTGACCTGCGCCGCAATCCTTGACGTGGGCAATCTACCTGAAGCGACACCCCAGCGCATCGAGCGCACCATGTCGGTGAACGTGACCGGCACCGCCTTGGGGATGGCGATGATCATCCCTCGGATGGAGGCGAACGGCGGTGGCGCCATCGTTGCGGTTGCGTCAGTCAACGCCACCTTGGCCGAGCAGCAGCTGGCCATCTACAACGCATCGAAAGCAGCCGTGCGTCAGCTGGCTCGAACAGCAGCACTCGACCACGCACGGCGAGGCATCCGGATCAACGTTCTGAGTCCCGGTCCCATGATGGCTGGCCTCTTCAAGCGACACGTCGAGAGCGCCACCGACAGCTCCAGGTTCCTGGCAACCCGGGCAAATCGACAGCCGCAAGGCCGCATCCTCGAGGCAAGTGAGGTCGCGCAAGCAGCGTTGTTCCTCTTGTCGGATGGGGCAACGGCACTCCTTGGCGCAGACGTGATCGCCGATGGTGGATTGACTGCTGGTTTCGATTTCCGAACCGGCGCCGAAGGGGCGTCCGTCTAAACTCACGATCGTTGGGAGGAAGCAATATGGACACTGGTCTCAAGGCAAAGGTCGTAATCATCACCGGCGCCGCCAATGGCATCGGCCGCGCCACGGCCTTGGGTTTCGCCAAGGAAGGCGCCGACCTCGGACTGTTGGATATCGACGAGAAAGGATTGGCAGAGGTCGCTGCCGTCGCCAGTCACCATGGTGTCACGGTTCACTCCGCAAGCGCCGATCTCTCGGAAGCGGCTGGAGTGTCTCGCGGCATGGACGAGCTTCTGAAAGGCTTCGGGAACCGCGTTGACGTGCTCGTCAACAACGTTGGTTCCGGCGCCATCCGCAGCTTCGACGACGTCGATGACGCGGCGTGGGATGCAACGCTTTCGCTCAACTTCATGAGTTATGTACGAGCGACCCGCAAAGCGCTTCCAATCCTGCGGGCCAATGGCGGCGTGATCGTCAACAATGCGTCGGACCTGGCGCGACAGCCAGAACCGGTGCCGGTCGACTACTCGGTATCGAAGGCCGCAATCCTCGCCCTCACCAAGGCATTGGCCCGAGCCGAGGCTCCCAAGATCCGCGTCAACGCTGTTGCTCCCGGCCCCATCTGGTCGCCTTTTTGGGAGAAACCCGGGGGCTTCGCCGAGACGATGGGCAAGTACCATAAGATGGAGCCGCAGGCGGCCGTCGAGCACGAAATGAAACTTCGGCAGCTGCCGCTGCAGCGGCTCGGGACGCCGGACGAAGTCGCGAACGTCATCCTGTTCCTCGCCTCTGATCTGGCCTCGTTCGTTACGTCCTCGGTCTGGGGCGTCGACGGTGGCTCGATCCGATCCATCATCTGACGTGAATGTCTCCGTCCCCAATGATCGGCTGCCGGCTGGCTTCGAGTTCGCGGTCGCCTGCGTTTGCGGTGCTATCGTCGCGAACCTCTATTTCGCACAGCCCATCGTCGGGGAAATTGCCGGCACGCTTGGGTTCGCGCCCGAAGGTGCTGGTATCATCGTGACGCTTGCCCAGCTGGGCTATTGTCTTGGCCTGCTCCTTTTGGTGCCGCTCGCTGACGCGCTCGAGAACCGACGCCTGGCTTTGGCAGTGCTCGTCGTCGGCTTCGCCGCCTCGATCACAATGGCACTGGCAACCTCGCCGACGCTCTTCCTATTCGCGTGCTTCGGTATCGGCGTCGGGTCAGTGTCCGTCCAGATCCTGCTTCCCTATGCGGCCGCGCTTTCCGACCCGAAGCGCCAGGGGTTGATGGTTGGGCGAGTCATGTCCGGCATCCTGACTGGCATCATGTTGTCTCGGCCTGTGTCGAGCCTGATCACCGGACCCCTTGGCTGGCGGTCGGTCTTCTTCGTCTCTGCCGCCATCTGCCTGGGCGCCGCTATGCTGATCCTCGCTCGGATGCCGGCGCGACAGCCGGAAAGCAAGCTTCGCTATGGAGCGATGCTGAAATCCATGGGTTCCCTCGCTCTGGGCAACCGCCTGCTTCAGCGTCGGGCCGCCTACCAATTCTTGATGTTCTATTCCTACACCCTCTTCTGGACGGCCCTGCCCCTGCTTCTGAGCAGGCCGCCATACAGCCTCGACCAAGTTCAGATCGCACTCCTGGCGCTGGCGGGAGCCGCCGGCGCGATCATGTCACCTCTGGCCGGGAGAGTAGCTGACCGCGGAGCGATCACCTTGGGAACGACGCTCTCCCTCAGCGCCGGCGTCCTGTCCTGGCTCGTTGCCGGCTGGGGTGGATCGGGTGGCGTGGTTGGGCTGGCGGCCCTTCTGGTTGGTGCCCTCCTTCTCGACGGCGCCGTCCCCGTGTCCCTGGTGATGAGCCAACGTGAGCTCTTTTCCGCTCACCCTAACGAACGGGCTCGCCTCAACGGCCTCTTCATGGCAGCCTTTTTCGTCGGTGGGGCGGCTGGCGCCAGCGTCGGCGTTTGGGCGATTGAGAGCTTTGGTTGGCTTGGCGCTGTGATTGCAGGCGCTTCAGGCCCCCTGCTCGCCCTGACACTGCATCTGATTTTTCTGGCGCTGCAAGCGCCGCCACTTTCCAAAGGAGTTCGAAAGTGAGAGCTGCCCGCTTCTACGCCAAAGGCGACGTCCGAGTTGAGGAACTTCCGGATCCGGTCGACCTGCAGCCGGACGAAGTTCTTGTCCGCAACAGGTTGTGCGGCATTTGCGGCACCGACCTGCACGAGTTTGCCGACGGACCCCACTTCATATCTGCTCAGCCCAACCCTTTCTCAGGGGCCTCAATTCCGCAGATTCTCGGCCACGAGTTCAGCGGTGAAATCGCGGCCGTTGGGAGCGACGTGTCCCACCTGAAGCTCGGAGACCGCGTGGCGATCCAGCCGCATATGGGCCCGGCCGATGGTTACTTCGGCGTTCGCGGCCTGCATTTCCTTGGCACCCGCGGGGCCGCGACTGGCCTGACATGGAATTGGGGAGGGTTCGCGGATTTCGCGGTCATGAAGGCATCCGCGACCGTCAAAATGCCTGACACCCTGACTTTTGAACAGGGAGCGATGGTGGAGCCGGCGGCTGTCGCGGTGACCGCAGTCGACCGCAGCGGGCTTGAGCCGGGCGGCTCGATCCTGATCACTGGTGGCGGCCCGATCGGGGCGCTTACGGTCATGGCCGCCGACGCCGCTGGCGCCGGCAAGATATTCCTCAGCGAACCCAATGCGGCCCGCCGCAGGCGCATCGAGTCGTTGGGCATTCCGGTCATCACGATCGACCCTAGCAAGACGCCGCTTGCAGACTTCATTCGAGAGCACACATTCGAGCGCCTCGGATGCGATTCAGCTATCGAGTGCGCGGGCAACCCGCGAGCCATTGCCGACTGCATCAAGTCGGCGCGCTCGCAGGCAACGGTGGTGCTGGTCGGCCTCACCAACGCCAAGGTTGAGTTCTCACCTTTTGACCTGATCACGCGCGATATTCGACTGCAGGGGTCGCTCTGCTACCCGACGACACTATGGCCGCGGGTCTACGCAATGATCGAAAGCGGCCGTTTGCCCGTTGAACGCCTAATCGATGACACGATTGCCTTGGACGACATCGTCGAGCAGGGATTCAAGCCGTTGCTGGATCCGAGCGGGACCAAAATGAAGATCTTGGTCGAGCTGGGCGTTTAGCTGCCGGGCCTGCGGTCGCCGACGCAGCTGCGCGAATGTCCGCCCTTTGCCGTGAACCGCCGGCGAGGGTTCTACAGTCGCTTCAGAACGAAGTCGAATTTAGCTTCCCACTTGGTCGGCGCGTCGACGAGCGGCTCGAAGGCGACGATCAACGTATCCTTCACCCCAAACACGGAATCCGACTCCAGGTACGGGTCTCCCGCGACGAAGATGTGCGTGCAGAGGCGATCGTAGCCATTCGCGCCAACCAGGAAATGCACGTGCGCAGGGCGGAAAGGATGACGCTCGAGCTTTTCGAGCATCTGTCCCACCGGACCGTCGTTTGGAATGGGGTATGAAGTCGGCTTGATCCCGACAAAGCTGTATCGACCGTCCAAGCCAGTTCTGAAGATGCCGCGGTTGTTGAACGGCGGCTGTATGTCGGGCTGCTGAACGTCGTAGAAGCCTTCGTCGTTGTCTGACCAGACGTCGACATAGGCGTTCTCTATCGGATTGCCGTCAAGATCGAGGACACGGCCCTCGTAAAGACAAAGCTCACCTTTGCCATCGAGGTTGATGTTGTCACCCATCTGCCGTTCGGGCGACCCGTCGACGTGGAATGGACCAAACACCGTGTTCTCCGTGGCACCGGTGGGACGCCGATGGTTGATCGCGTCCACGAGCATCGAAACACCGAGCACGTCCGAAAGCAGGATAAATTCCTGCCGCGTGTCGCTGCACATCTGCCCGGTGCGGGTCAAAAACGCGATTGCAATCTCCCACTCTGCCTCGGTGAGTTCGATATCGCGAATGAAACCATGGAGGTGATTGATCAGCGACTCCATAACGGTACGAAGACGAGCATTCGTTCCATCGCCCATCCTCGCGAGGACCGTTTCGACCGAATTCTGTTCATTCAGGTACCTTGACAATTCGACCTCCTCTCGGTCGGGCTCCCAATCCGGGCCGCCCTCCGACGCGATCCCTAGATCGTTTTTCCGAGCGACGCTTCGAGCTGGGCGAGTTCCTGCCCACCGGCCATCAAGCTTTGCAGTTCTTCCGATGAGATATGCCCACGATCGGCCGTGCCAAGCGTCTTGCCGCGGTTGAGAACGGTAAACCGGTCTCCGACCGCCATCGCGTGCCGGACATTGTGGGTGATGAACACGACGCCGATGCCCTTCTTGCGTACCCGGTCGATTGTCGTCAGCACATTGGCGGTCTGGCGCACGCCAAGTGCCGAGGTCGGCTCATCGAGAATGAGCACCTTGGCGCCGAAATAGACGGCACGCGCGATCGCGACGGTCTGTCGCTCGCCTCCCGACAGAGTGCCAACCGCCTGACCCGGCTCCCGCAAATTGATACCCATTTGCTTCATCTGCTCGAGTGTGATGGCATCGGCCTTCCTGAAATCCAGCCAGCGTAAGGGGCCGAAGCCGGCCTCTGGCTCGCGGCCGAGCCAGAAATTCCGGCTGACGCTCATCAGCGGGATCATCGCAAGGTCCTGATAGACGGTGGCGATACCGGCAGCGAGCGCCTCGCGAGGGCTTGTGAAATGAACGGTGTCGCCTGCTACCCTCATCTCGCCACCAGTCGGGGTATGGGCTCCCGACATCGTCTTGATGAACGTCGACTTACCGGCGCCGTTGTCGCCGAGCAGACAGTGACATTCACCCGGCATGACACTGAACGACACGCCGGACAGGGCGATGATGCGGCCAAAGTGCTTCTGGATATCGATCATTTCCAGGATTGGCGTGGTCATCACCTTTCTCCAGTGATCGAGCGGCGGATGTACGTGTTGGCCACAACTGCGCCGAGAAGGATCGTGCCAAGGAACACTCGGAAGAGTGAGCTCTCGACGTTGGTGAAGAACAGACCCTGCTGGACCACACCGAAAATAACGGCACCCAGAGCGGCACCCACCACAGACCCGTAGCCACCGGTGAGCAATGCACCGCCGATGACGACACATATGATCGCCTCGAATTCCTTCATAATGCCGCGATCAGACGCAGCCGACCCGAACTCGATCGCTTGGGAGATGCCGAGGAGCGCTGCGCATATTGCGGCAACGATAAACATCAGTACCTTCACTCGAGCCACGGGGACGCCGACGTTGCGGGCAGCCTGTGGGTCACCGCCGGCGGCGTAGATCCAGTTGCCGAATTTGGTACGGGTCAGAATCCACTGCCCGACAATCACCAGGCCGATGGCCCAAAGTATCAGCATGGGAATGCCATCAACGATCGGTTGCCCTGCCCGCGTACCTCGGGTGTACGTTTCGATGATGCCCTGCTGACCCAGCCAGAGGAACAGGCCCGTGAACGCCTTACCTCCGAAGAGCCAGGCGATGGGGTCGCCCGCTGCAGCATCACCGATCCCCGATACGACCGGCTGTTTGTTGAAGGTGATAGCACTCCAGATCGTCGCGCCGCGAAGGATGAACATGAAGGCCAGCGTCACGACAAAAGACGGAAGACCCGTGCGAATGACCAGGACGCCGTTGATGGTGCCAATCAAGGCACAGACCACAAAGGTCAGCACGATCGCTACCCAGACCGGAATGCCGACGTGGATGACCTGCAGGCCGAAGACCATGCCGGAAAAGCCCACCATTGACCCGAGTGACAGATCGAACTCGCCTGCGATCATCAACAACGACACGCCCACGGCCAGCACGATGAACTGCGCCGAAACGGTGCTCCAGTTAATGACACCGTCCAGGGCGAACATCTGGGTGCCGCCGGCGAGAATGAGGAAGAAAGCGAACACGGCTGCCGTGCCGCCAATTGCTCCAAGCTCCGGGCGAACGAGCGATCGACGCAGGAGTGAGTTCCGCTTGAGGCGCTCGTCGGTGCTAGTTGTGGACGTCATCTGATCTTGCCCGGAAAAGGGATCTGTAGGAAAGGAAGGGCGGAAGCGCAGGTCGCTTCCGCCCCCGGGAGGCGAGGCGCTTACCGGTACTTGCCGGCCAGCGACTCGACGAGAGTAAGGTTGTCCTTGGTGACGAACCCCGGTCCCGAAAGCACCGAATTGGCCTGCAGCACGCCATAGCGGAGATCATTGGTCAGCGTGATGACCGGCAGGTAGCCCTGCAGGAAAGGCTGCTGGTCGATGGCGAAGTTGATGACGCCATCTTTGATCGCCTGCGAAATGTCGGGGTTGAGATCGAAGGTCGCGAAGTAGATGTCGCCCGCCATACCGTTGTCCTTCAGCGCTTTGATCGTCGGAATCGCGGTCATGGGGCCGAGGGTCAAAACGGCGCCCGTGTCCTGATGGCTCGAAAGGTAAGCCTTCACTCGGTTGGCGATTTCCGCCGCGTCGGTGCCGGAGTCGATCATCTGCTCGCCCAGAGGCACGCCCAGACCTTCCGCGAAGCCTTCACAGCGCTGCTGCCCTGCCACATTGGGGAACAAGCTGTTCACGCAGAGGAACGACTTCATGCCTTCGGCTTTTGCTCGTTCACCGGCGCCCTTGCCGGCTTCAAATTCAGGCTGACCGACGTGCAGCAGAGCGCCGAGTTTCTTGGATTCCTCGGCCGTGCCCGTGTTCATCGTCACAACAGGAATACCTTGGGCAACCGCGTCCGCGATTGCGCCGCCCACTGTTTCAAGATCGGGGATCGTAACGATGATCCCGTCGGGCTTCTCGGCGGTCGTCTGCTGGATAATGCGCACCATGTCCGCCAAGTCGCCGGACGGCGGATTGCGGAACGTGACGGTTGCACCAACTTCCTCTGCTGCCAGGCTGGCGCCGTTCTTGACGGTGTTCCAGAACGTCTCGCTGTCAGGCGAATGGTGGATAAGGACGTATTTCTCGTCGGCAGCGCTTGCTGACTGTACGACGCCCATTGCGGCTGTTGCGGCGAGACTCGCCAACAGCATCGCCTTAAACGATAGGTTTTTCATCTGCTCCTCCACGTTTTTGACTGTCGCTCTACTGGCGCAATCGGGTTCTCCGCTTTGCGCCACGGTCCCCCTCAACCGCCAGCGTGGGATTTATGCAGCTATCTTGTCGTGGGATGAACTGGGGCCAGCACAAAACACTATTGCAGATCACGCAATAATTGCCGGCAGAACGCCGTCCGCATCACGACCAAGGCAAAGTCGGCATGAATTGCGCCATTGGTCCGACGTCGTCGTTCACCTTGCGACTAGGCGAGCTCGCGGGGTGAGAAAGCGTTGATGGGAGAGGACGTGCACGCCCAATCCCACACTCGACGGACCAGTGACGGTTAGAATGGGAGATCGTCACCCGCTTAAGTGCGATCTCTAACGCATACCGGGCACTAAAAAGGCGGGCGCCCCTTTCCGAGGATTTATTTCCAGATGGGGCTGGTTGGTTCTGTGGTCCGCTACCGAGGGCCTATGCGCTCGCCCAGGCCGAGTCGAAGGATTTCCGCGGCTGTCCGTTGCGGCACACGGTGAGCGAGCTCACCGATGCCGCGCATCCGGCGCGCTCCATCGCTCACGATCAGCGAGCGTGGTTCGCGGAGCGCCTCCGGGAGTGGACGACGGCGGCCGGAGTGAAGGACTCCGAAGCGACGGCTCGCGCGCTGATGGTGCTCTTCGACGGCGCCGTCGCGGGGTCCGAGGTTGACGGACCGCAACGGGCGAGCGATGCTCAATGGATGGCCAGGAAGTTGTTGGCCGGCTGAACGCGCGCGCTGTCCTCACTTCGACGACAATGTCTCGTCCGAAATATGTATACAGATTTCGGACAGCCGCAGCACCCGGCTGGATTCGAACCAGCGGCCTCTGCCTTCGGAGGGCAGCTCTCGCCCTCGATGTCGAACGTGGGCGGACGTCGCCGATTTCTCGCCAAGGCTTCCATTCGCGCGATCGAACCGCTGCAGACATTGCCATTCTCCGGGAATTGGCCAAGATCGGATCATGCCGCCTCATGATTGGTGGCGCGATAAATGCCGATAGCCGACCTTGATGAGCAGGCCCTCGTCGCACATGCGGGCCAGATAACAGCGGGGAATTCCAATGTCAGTTAGGTCGCACGTTCGCACTTCACCCTTTTCGCGGGCGAGTGCGACAGCGCGTTCTCTGAGGGGTCGCGCCGGCCGATTAGACGGCATAATCGGCATGAAGTTAGAAATCAGATTGATCAATGGTCGGCCGCCCCTTATCCCCTGTATCGGAGAGCGTCGACCAGAAGCGTGAAGGCGGCAGTATGCTGCCGCCGGCTTGGATAATAGAGGTGGTAGCCCGAATATGGCGGGCACCAGTCTTCCAGCACCCGGACCAGGCGGCCGTCCGCAATATGCTGGGATATCTGGTTTTCGAACGTGTACACCAAACACAAGCCATCGACCGCGGCATGCAAGAGCATCTCGTTGTCGTTGAAGATAACCGGTCCATTGACCCGGACCTCAAGTTCGACACCGTCCTGTTCGAACTCCCAGGCATAAAGGCCGCCCCCGGTGTTCTGGCGATAGCTTGCGCATCGGTGTTCGCTCAAGTCGCGGGGTGTCTGCGGGGCGGGACGATTGGCAAAGTAGGCCGGGGATCCCACGACTGCCATCCTGACGTCCGGGCTGATGCGGACCGCCACCATGTCCTTTTGCACCTGTTCGCCCATGCGGATACCGGCGTCGAAGCGCTCTGCGACAATGTCGGTGAGACCTTCATCGACATGGACCTCAACCGTGATGTCGGGATAGTTCTGCAGCAGTTTCGACAATACCGGCCACAGGACAGTTTGGGCGGCATGCCGGAACGTGGTGATGCGGATCGTGCCTGCAGGCTTGTCGCGAAGCGCCGTGAGCGCAGCAATTTCACTGTCGATATGGTCGAATGCCGGCCGCAGGCTGATAAGCAGCCTTTCGCCTGCCTCGGTCAGCGACAGGCTGCGCGTCGTTCGCGAGATCAACCGCACACCGATCCGTTGTTCGAGCATGCGCACCGCATAGCTGAGCGCGGATTGGGAGAGGCCGAGCTTTGCGGCCGCGCGTGTAAAACTCCCCTCCTCGGCGACCGCGATAAACACAGCCCATTCGCTGAAGTCGCCTCTTCTCACCTATAAACCTCATTTCTATATCCATGAGGATCATGGCGGATAATCAGCATGCCTGTCTCGACATTTTTATGCTCCGCGCAGCCTCGCCGGCACGAGCCAGCATTCGGGACTGCCTGGTACCGCGGGGATTCCGAACGCCCCGATGGCAGCCGAGCGCCGACAGGGCGGTTATCTGCCTCGCTCGCTGCCGGAACAGCAAGCAGCGAGCAGAAGCGGTCTGGCGTAAAAACGGCTACGTCAGATTGAACGGCAATTGACGCAGCGGTTTTCCCGTGAGCCGTGCTATTGCGTTGGCAAATGCCGGCGCCAATGGTGGCAAGCCGGGCTCGCCCATGCCCGTGGGCGGTTCGGCGCTAGGCACGATATGGATGTCGAATTCCGGCACGTCGGTGATGCGCGCCACCGTATAGTCACTGAAGTTGCTCTGCTCGACGACGCCGTCCTTGAGCGTTATTGCAGAGCCTGCCAAGCACATCGACAAGCCCATGATCGCCGCGCCCTGTACCTGCGCCTCCACGGTCAGAGGGTTGACGGCCAGATTGCAGTGAACCCCGGCCGTGACCCGATGCAGTTTAGGCTGTCCATCGGCAACAGAGGCTTCCACCACGTAAGCGACCACTGAGCTGAAGGACTCGTGCACCGCCACACCCCAGGCCCGCCCCTCGGACAATTGCGTCTTGCAGTACCCGCTCTTGTCAACCGCCAGTTGCAATGCGTCACGATGGCGGATGTGCTGATCACCGAAGAGCTGCATGCGGTAAGCTACAGGGTCTTGGTCGGTTGCACGCGCTATATCGTCGAGCAGGGTCTCCATCACATAAGCCGTATGGGTGGAGCCGACGCTGCGCCACCACAGAACCGGCACGTTGTCCTTGGGATGATGCACGGTCAGCCGCATTGGAAGCGGATAGGGAGCCCGCATGCCCTCCGTCGTGGCGGCGTCGATGCCGTTCTTCACCATGAACTGCTCGAACACGGTTCCGGTAAGTATCGACTGGCCGACGATGCTGTGATCCCAGGCCAGCACCTTGCCCTTTTTGTCGAAGCCGATGCGGGCGCGGTGCAGGTGCAATGGACGGTAGTAGCCGCCCCTCATATCGTCCTCGCGGCTCCAAAGCGTACGGATCGGTGCATTCAGCCCCGCCGACCTGGCGGCCTTGGCTATTTCGCAGGCCTCGACCACGGTGTCGGAGGTGCTGGAAAAGCGCCGACCGAAGCCGCCGCCCGACATCTGCACGTTAAGCACGACCTGTTCCGGCTTGAGGCCGAGCGCGGCTGCGGCAGCGGCGGCATCGGGTCCGGCACTTTGGCTTCCCATCCAGATCTCGGCACGATCATCGGCAAGCCGTACCGTGCAGTTCAGCGGTTCCATCGCTGCGTGGGCGAGATACGGGAACACGAACTCAGCTTCCAGCTTCAGCGGCGCCGTTTCCAATGGCACCATGTCGGAATCGAACTGGCGCGGGCCGGGGCGAGTGGCCATCTCGCGATAGTGCGCGAGTTGCCGTTCGCTATCGACCTTTTCGACGGCAGATGTGTCCCACTCCACCTTGAGGGCATCGCGGCCCTGAGACGCCTGCCAATATCCGTCGGCCACGACGGCCACGCCCTCGGCACCGCGATCCAGCGGCACGCGCAGGACGGCCTTCACGCCCTTGACCGCCCGGGCTGCGCTGTCGTCCAGGGTGGCTATCTTGGCTCCGAAGACGGGAGGACGAGCCACCACGGCCGTCAACTGTCCCGGCAGCTTGAAGTCGATGCCAAAACTCTGTTGGCCGCTGCTCTTGGCTTGAGCGTCCAAACGCCGGGTGGGTTGGCCGATGATGCGGAAATACTTGGGATCCTTCAGCGCAATCTTCTGCGGCACCGGCAAGGCCATGGCCGCCTCGGCAAGCTCTCCATAACCGAGCTTGCGGCCATCGGAGGCCAGAACCGCGCCGGCCTCGGTTCGCAGAGTGGACACATCCACATTCCAGCGGGTCGCAGCGGCCGCCAGCAGCATGGCGCGAACACGAGCACCCAGTTCGCGATACTGCGTAAAGCTGTTCTTGATTGTGTTCGAACCGCCGGTAAGGTGCATGCCGAAGAGCGGATCGACATAGGCGATGTCATTGGTGCCGAGTTGGCTGCGCACCAGGTTCCAGTCCGCATCGAGTTCTTCGGCAAGGATCATGGGCAATGCCGTTTGGACGCCTTGACCGAACTCCAGCCGGTTGATCGTAACCGTAACCTCTCCATTGGGCGCGATGTGGACAAATGCAGAGGGCTGCTCGGTCGGCTTCAGACTGGCTGCCGCCTCATCGGCCTCGGACGACTGCGCGACTGCCAAATCAGGGAAAATGCCGACAGCCAGGCCGAGGGTCCCCGCCAGCTTGAGAAAGCTGCGGCGTGGCATCGCCTGGACCGTCGTTGAACGGCCCCGTTCCATGATGTGTTGCAGCGCACTCGGCAGCTCTTTGTGATCCACGTTGGGGAACATATGCGTCTCCTTCAGACGAGGGTGCTGGCGGCGTCGGCTATAGCGGCGCGGATACGGACATAGGTTCCACAGCGGCAGATGTTTCCGGCCATGGCGGAGTCGATCTCTTCGGCGGTCGGCTGCGCTCCGGGCGACAGCGACGCGAGCAAGGCCGTCGCGCTCATGATCTGGCCGCTCTGACAGTAGCCGCATTGTGCCACGTCGTGCCTGACCCATGCAGCGTGGACAGCCGCGCCGACACGGTCGGTGCCGTCCGTTGTCTTTTCAATCGTGGTGATCCTGCCGCTTTCAACGGCGGAAACCGGTGTGCTGCACGAGCGGATTGCCTCGCCATCCAGATGCACCGTACAGGCGCCACAGAGCGCTGCGCCGCAGCCGAATTTGGTGCCGCCCATTCCGAGCGTGTCACGCAGGACCCAAAGGATCGGGGTTTCGGGGTCAACGTCAACCTCGTGCTCTCGCCCGTTGATATTCAGTGAGATCATGGCCGGTAGGTTCTCCTGGGTTGCTCCACCCGAACAGGTTTCCCAAGCGGCCTGGGGCTTCCCGGCCGACTGAGACATTGGCAATCTGGTGGCTAGCGCTAAACCTAGCTCGCCGGGCGATGCTGGATTAGACTGCGCAATTTGCATGACCTTAGAAACGTGGTTTCTGAATGCGTCACACAGGCGAGGCACGTCCGCGTTTGCGCGGTCAGCGCCGGCATTGCCGTTCACGGGGATCGAAAAGCAGTAGATGCGCCAGTTGCGGCGAACGGCCCTGAAAAGGACTGCTGCTTCCGCTTCGGAAGATCAACACCTAGGCCGCCAAACGTTCAGCGCTGTGCATAAACCCGGCTAGAGTGGATTGAATCGAACGCTTGGTACCCGCCCGAGACCGTCCTCACAGATCGGGGAAGAGCGGCGCGGCCCTGCTCGTTGCAGACGTTCGGAAGGTCGCCATAGGTGGGAGGCGGCCGTTGCCGCGAGGTAGTTGCTGCCTGCCCGAGCCGGGACCTGGACAGCCATCAAGGCTTCCAGATGTCATTCCACTACGCGAGCGGTTTCGACATCGATTTCGTCGTGAATTTTCTCATCATGACGGAAACTGATCCAGCTGATCGGAATGGAGGCGAGATAAAGGACAGTCAGAACAACCAGAAACTCGCTGGGGTAGAGCACGACGGCCGCAACTAGCCCTGCAACTGCTAAGAACAACGCGATCATCATCCACTTGGGGACTTGGCAAGCCCACTTCTTCCCGGAAAAAGTCGGGATCGTCGAAACCATCAAGAAAGCGATCAGAGCGGCGTGCAGCCCCGCAATCTGAACAGTTGCAGGTGTCGGCGGAGCCAGCGATATGGGCAACAAAACCGTTAGGGCAGCGGCCGGTGTCGGCATCCCAGTGAAATACGCTTTCTGCCATGCCGCTGCTGCCGAATTTGACTGCGCATTGAAGCGCGCCAGGCGCGCGGCCGAAGCAAGAGCGAATGCCATTAGGCACAGGCTGAACGGGCCGGTCATCAATGCCTCGCCCCAAAAGAAAAGCAGGACGATCGGCGCTACGCCGAAGCTAAGAAAATCCGCAAGACTGTCAAATTCGGCTCCGAACTGTGACGACGCATGCAATCGCCTCGCCAGACGGCCATCAAGACCGTCGAGCACTGCTGCCACGACGATCGCCAACAGTGCGAATTCGAACTCGTTTTCGATCGAGAAGCGAACGGAAGCCAAGCCCGAGCAAAGCGCCAGCGCTGTTATGGCGTTGGGTATCTGCTGGACAAGTCGAGAATGTGTTTTGCGGCCATCCGATAGCGTGTTCTTGCTGTCGTTCAATGCCGCGTCAGCCGACTTGCGTTCTTTCGCCATTGTCGATCTTCCTTTTTCTCTGCCATCCCCTGCTATTCGCTCGAGATTGGTTCTGGTTCTGCGACGCAGCCAATGCCGCCCTCGCAAATATTCGGAAGCGAGTTCGTCAGCGTAACCAGGAGGTCAAGCCGCTGGCGACCCTTTTGAATCGTTGGATCGACGGAGTGCCAAGCGGGACGATTGGAGAACAATCCGAGGATATCGTCTGTTACGAACTGAAGCTGCGATGTAAGGCCGTGAAGGAGGGAGCTTTCGTATCGAGCCGATATTTCGGATGGTCGGTACCCCATCAACTCCAACAGCGTTGGCGCTATCGCAAAATGAGTGGCCATGTTCGGATATTGCTTGGCGACTTTCTCAAAGCGGGCCCGAAGCTCCTCATCCCCGGTTGAAACCAACATTGGAACTATGGCTTCGTTCGGGTCTACATTCGTATATGAACTGCAGTGCGTGAGACGGCCGACGCTGAAATTTTGTCCATGGTCCGACGTGTAAATCATCGTTGCGTCCCTCCAGTCGGCCCCATCGATCAAACGAGACAAAGTGCGGTCTGTCGACCAGCGCACCGCGTTTGCATAGGATTGAAGCGTCCCTGAGGTGCCGGCGTCGGATGCAAACTCCGCAGGCGACCCGTCACTGTATGGAAAATGCGCGCCATTCTTGTTCGCGTATATAAAAACAGGATCGCCGACGCTCATTTCCTTGAGCACGATATTAACGAGTTCATCGTCGAGATCATGCGTTCGAATTGCATTGTCCAACTTGTAGAATCGGTCGATCGAAATCGCTTCGGCGGGCGTCATGTAGTTTTGCAGTTTGCCATAGACGGTGACGAAACCTGCCTGGGCGTCTATGAACACGGTGCGATAACCTGCCCTCTTTGCATACTGCCAAACTGTCGGGCTCGCCTTGACTGACTGGATTAGATCTCGAGGATAGGCCATGAAGCGAAGCAATGCGTTCGATTGAAGAGAGCAATTTGAGCCGGACACAGCGGGGCCAAAATCAATCAATCGGCTTCTGAGTTCGGCCAGTTGCGGAGTGACGGGGTTACGGGGCTCAAGACTTACGAAGTCGGACCGAATGCTTTCGTCGACCAGCAGCACGATAGCCCGCGCCTGTTTTCGTTCCGGCGTCATGGATACGATTTCCCGTTCCGGGAACGTTCCACTGTTCAACTTGTAAGCTGCGATCGCTGCCAGGGACAGCGGCGAGAACTGCTTTGGCAACGCTTCTGAACCTTTGCCCTCTCGATAAATAACCACGCCCGCAATGAGGACGATCGGCAACATGGGCACTAGTGGTGACCAGTATCTGGTCTTGCGTGTCGCCAGTGGCGGAAGGGAGGGGGGCATGGCGATTGCGACAACACCCAATATCGCGACAGCGACCGACCACCAAATCGCGTTGGAATAAAATTCGGATGCCCTGTGAGCCTCGTGACGGACCGTCCAGAAATTGAGAACGTCGAAGATGAAGAACTCGGACCCTTGGACAAGGTAATAGCCATAGGCTGCGGCGCTTGATATCGCGAGGGGGACGGCCCACAGGAGCCGAATGATCCAGTTGGGATGAAAGGCAGCGGCCAACACTGCCAACACAGAGATGACCCAGATGATGCTGAAGATCATCAAGGTCAGCTGGCGCTGATCGTCAATGAGCAACCGGATGCGGTCGATAAAGCCATGATTGGTGAGGAGGATCACGGCGAGCAGCAACGCGCATTTCAGGGCAAGAAGTGCCCCCCTTGTCGCATTGACACCGCCTTGCCTCCCCATTCCCTCCCCCCTTCCCAGTCGCCCAGCATTGGCCACGCTTTGGGGTGTTCAGGCAGGGAGTCTATCGTCGGCTAAGTTTTCGGGAAGTTCACAATATGACAGATAGATGACGTTGTCGGACAGCAGAAAGGCGGTGCCTCACAGGCCATGCACCAAGCAAAGGGAGTAGAAGCAGGCCTAGCATCAGCCCGATGGGGAACAGGATACCTGCGCAACGTCCTCGGACGCCTCTCTGACGGACCACGTGCGGACGGAATCATGTAGGCAAAGACATTACGGTTCAAAGTCTGGAACGAAGCCGGCGTGCGCGGCGTCGAACACCGCTCACCTTCGAAAAGCACCTGGCAATGTTGGGGTGGACGTCAGAACAAAGCGGGTCCGTTGCCGCAGGTCGCAGAGACTGCACGTGTGCTCAGGGTTGGAGGCCGGCGCATTGCGGAAGGTGGCTCGCCACTTTCCGATGGCGGGCGGATTCGAAAACGATGCCCGCATTCCGGGATGCAAATTCGAGCCTACTGCGACAAGGACTTCAGGTATGCGACAATATTCTGTCGGTCCTCAGGCTTGGACACGGCCATCGTCATCGTCGTTTTCGGAACAACCTCGCGGGGCGCCGCTAGAACCGGTCGAGCGTTGCCTCGTCCCACACCAATCCGGACGACTTCAGGGCTTCCGAATAACGGAACCCCTCCATAGATCCGGCGGGCCGTCCGACAATGCCGCCGAGGCCGGGGCCGGCTTTTCCCTGGTCGGCGGTTGAATGACATCCTGAGCAGCGTTGAAACGCTCTTTGCCCCAGCGCAGCATCTCCCTCCGCAAAGGCAGGGACAGATACCGACAGAAGGGCCAAGGCAGAGGACGCGACGCTGAGCAGAATTCTTTTCACGCTAATTGTTCCCGAATTGGACGGCCAAAAAGCCCGACCGGAATTGCTTAGTGAAGAGATGATCCGACTTCGATTTGCTCGGGCTTCTATCTGGCGACGATAACCTCTGTGCCAAAGCCGGATTAGCTGGCGTTCGTTGCATAAGCCCAGAAGTGCGATTTCTAAGTACGCAGTTCCGATCGGCGAGCACGCCGCTCCAAATCGGCGAGCGCGCGCAGGTAAAGCCCCTCGAACAAACAACGTTGGAATGGAAATCCCCTGAGGCATAGGCAGGCCCGGCGAACTTCCGCGATCACGCCATAACCGATGTGGCACACTTTGCTACGCTTCCTTCGTGGCGAACCCCAACGCCGCCTGGCCGGCGCCAACCTAGGCAACCCCACCTCCCCGCTCCCTGCGGCGCCGGCCATGTTTCCGCTGATGCATGTCGCGCAAAAGCACGTCCTCGGGCTGGAACCGAGGGTGCGCAGCGTTTTGCAATACGGCGTGCATAACTTCAAAAAACTAAGCGCGCCGCCTGCGTCGCACGGGTCCATTCCAACGCGACGCGCTTTAGGCAGCTACATCGGTTACGCCGTCACGCCACCGCGACCGGTTTTCTGTGCCGTCATCCAGGGCATAGCTGCAGAGGCGTCCTCGAGGATTTTGGCCGATCTCGCGAAGCTGGCGAGAGCCTCGCGTGCAACGGAAATGGGAACCTGGCCATCATAGGCGCGCTGGCAGGCGCGGAACGCCGTGTCAAAGATTGCCCCTCGGCGATTGTTCGGCCATTCCTGCAGGAACTCGAAAGCATCGGCCAAGCATTCGATTTCCTCCACCATGAACTCCCCTTTCCTGACGAAAACAGGCCGGTCGAAAGTCCTGTCGTTCATTACAACCTCCATTCAACTGAACGAGTGTTTGAGCTTCCACGAGAGCCGTGAGCGACGGCTGCGGAAAATATGTGAAGCGCACTTTTTGCTGTCAAGGAACGGCCAATTCGGGACTGAAGCAAACCTCCTCGCAGGACAGGGACCGCATGCGGAACGTCGCTGTGTAGCGCTGCAACCCGCAGCCGAGGACGGTCTGAACGCCATCGCTCCCGATGAAACCGAACTCTCGCAAAGGCCGTCGGCAGCATTCGTCATGCCGGAAAGCCTGGACAACAGCAGAAAGCCCGCGCCCTCGGGGAGAAGACGCGGGCTGACCGGAGCTACCGATCTCGCAGCATTGTATGAGGGGACAATACTACACTGCTGGCACTAAACTTTCGTCCCAGGACAGTGTTCCAGCCTCACAGGCTGGCGCAGGCAAAAAAGTCCGCCGTACCCGCAGGTGCGACGGGGCGATCAAGCGGTCACCAAGCACGGCTTGGGGGCTGAGAATGTGCCCGGTGCGCGCGGACCGAGAAAAATCATTCGCGTGCCGGCTGCCCGGCGTCTACCAACCGCCAGTTGGAAGAGTGGGCCGAACGGAGAGCCCGCGCCTCTGCTGGAACAAGGACACGGCCTATTCGGCGCGCTTGCTGGCTCAGTCCGGCGCGCGCCTGGACGCGGCTTCCGCGCCCGGTCAATTCGCCTGGAACAAAACATTCCAGAGGTGGTTTTCCCCATGAAGGGACAGACTTTTCGAAGGAGACGTCTCGTGAAAAAAGTTCTGATCACCAGTATGCTGGCCATAGGCGTTGGCTGTGGCGCAGCATTCGCTCAGGAACAGCAGCCGGCCCAAAGCCAGTCCGGCACCGACTGCCCGGCCGGCTCGGCCGGTTGCCCGGAAGGTGCGATGGGCGAACAGGGTAAGGCCGGCGCCACCACCGAGGAGCAGGCTCAAGGCAAGGCGAAGATGCAGACCGACGAGCAAGCCCAGGGTAAAGCCGGCGTAACCACTGAGCAGCAGACCCAGGGCGAGGCTGGCGCCACAACCGAGCAACAGGCGCAGGACAAGGCCAAGACCGAGCAGCAGACCCAGGGCGAGGCCGGCGCCACAACCGAGCAACAGGCGCAGGACAAGGCCAAGACCCAGACCGAGCAGCAGACCCAGGGCGAGGCCGGTACTGCCACCGAGCAGCAGACTCAGGGCACTACTCAGTCACAGGATGAGACGGAGACCGGCGCGATCAGCAATGTGACCGTTGAGCAGAAAACGCAAGTCACCCAGATCCTCAAGCAGGAAAAGGTCGAACCGGTTGCCGACGTCGACTTTGACATCTCAGTCGGTGTCGAGGTTCCGCGGCAGAGGGTTGAACTGCGTCCTCTGCCACGGCGAATCATCGAGATCGTCCCAGCTTACGAAGAGTACCAGTATTTCGTGTTGGCCGATGGCCGTATTGTCATCGTCGACCCGGATACATTCAAGATCGTCCTTATTCTGACCTGACGCCCTAGTTCGGGTTAATCGAGGGGTCCGCTGCCCCCACGGCGGACCCCTCGTCTGCATCGACAAGTCTCTGCCACCGAAGGCACGGCTATTACGCCTGTTCAAACTGACAGG
Source organism: Mesorhizobium sp. WSM4829 (assembly GCF_055811475.1). NCBI lineage: Bacteria > Pseudomonadati > Pseudomonadota > Alphaproteobacteria > Hyphomicrobiales > Phyllobacteriaceae > Mesorhizobium > Mesorhizobium sp. WSM4829. The sequence goes on from NZ_JBVVQJ010000008.1 coordinate 198,512, forward strand.
CTTTCTGCGTGTCGAGGTTCCTTCCAGCCGCTTCCCACCTGGATTACATCTGGACGGCGTCCTCCCTGCTCAAAAGGCCTGAGCTAGGACTTCGGTCTGGCCGCTTGCCGACCATGGGCTGGCTCAGGCAGTGCTTTGGTCCGGGACCGCTATGGCAAAAGCCTGAAATGGGGGAGTTTGTAGGAACCGAGTTCCTGCAGGCGTCGTTGCGATGCCGACACCGTGACAGGAGGCTGCAATGGACCCCAGCATTCACCAGGCACGTTGGCTGCTTTTTCCGGTATTTGGCCTGGTGTTCGGGGTCGCCGCCGTCGGGCTTTTCATCGGCTGATGAGGTCCACCGATGAAGGCAACGCACTCGCGCAGTCATGAGTCCCTTCCTGCGCCAGCGAGACCCACCGGTTCTCCCCCTTGAGACTGGTGGGTCTTGACACAGCCCGATGATGGCGAAAGCCTGATAAATCGGTGCAGTTCAGAAGATTGGCTTGGGCGAAGGATTGACTTGGGCGAATTCGAAATAGGCAGAGATGCAACATAGGGCGTGACGGCAAAAGGATATTCTGGCGTGCTATTGGCAAATTCATTGATCACAGACGCAATACGGCCGCAGCGCCCGAAGCATTGTGAGACAAGAGTTCTCGCCGGTGCGCGGCCTGCCCGGCCTCAATCGCAGCGCAGTCTCAAATCTCTTCGAGGGCTTCGCGTCGCCATCTGCCTGAGCGCATCAGCCTTGGTTCTCGTCGTCAGCCCCTACCGTGTGGCACAGGACGGCCTGTCCCTGACGCTAAGCCCACAGGCCGCCTGGGCACAAGGGAACTCTGGGAACGCTGGGAACTCAGACTCCGGCAACTCTGATTCCGGCAACTCCGGCTCCGGCAACTCTGGCTCCGGCAACTCCGGCTCCGGCAACTCTGGCTCCGGCAACTCAGGAGACACTGAAAGCCCCGGCAACTCTGGAAACGCTCCTGGAAATGCCACAGACCCTGGAAATGCCACAGACCCTGGAAATGCCGCAGCCCCACAGGCCACGGACCCGAACGGCAATGCGAACGAAACAAAAGCACTGAACGTCACGCCGCCGACAAATCCGGCTACCGCGCTAAATCCTGGCAACAAGCCCAAGACGTATATTAACGTGACCACTGGAGACCGGATCGAGGTGCGCGGGGCAAGCGTGGGTGTGGTGCATTCCAACGGGCTGAGCGAGCGCATCGACGGCGGCCATTACGAGATGCGCGATGCCATGGGCCGCACCATCATTCGGCGGCAGGCAAAGAAATCCGATCGGGCAAGACTGCTCCGGATGATCGAGTGATGGCGCGTTCCACAGGCCGCAAGGCTGTCTTGCTTCATGCAGGATCGCGGACAGGCGGATGCTGATGCTCGGTCGCGTCGCGCAATGTCATCGCGGCTTCGGTGCGGTTGCTCACATTGAGCTTGGCCAGAATCCGCGTCATGTGATGCTTTATGGTTTTCTCGTGCAGGTTCAGCTGAAGACCGATCCGCTTGTTGCTCAATCCCGCGGCAACGAGCGTCAGGATCTCTCTTTCGCGACTGGTGAGTTCGGCCAGAACGTCGGGTTTCTCGATCGCGGTTGGTTGGCTGGACAGGTCGACCAACACGCGCGCCGACAATTGCGGACAAACATACCGTTCGCCCATCGCCACCGTGCGCAGTATGGCGGCCAGGGTTCTCGATCCGACACCTTTTAGGACATAGCCTCTTGCCCCGCTCTGCAAGGCGGTCATGACGTGCTGGTTTTCCTCCGAAACGGTCAGCATCACGATTTTCAGATCCGGGTGCCGCTCCAGAGCCGGTTCGACCGCGCTGAGGCCCCCTCCAGGCACCGAGATGTCCATCAGCAGAATATCGAGCTGCTGGTCTTCCGATATCCGCAAGGCGTCATCTCTACTGCTGCCTTGGGCAACGATCTCGAACCCGCCGATCTGCTCGAGGGTGCGCACAACGCCTTCCCTGAACAGCGGATGGTCATCGACAATGGCGAGCTTTATGGCCGCTGCCATCACGCCTGTCCTATTTCGACTGTGTTGAGAACCATTTTCACCACCGTGCCATCCTGTGAAGATGTTACATCAAATTGGCCGCCGAGGCTTTCTACCCGCTCACGCAGCCCGATGAGCCCCAGCCGTTCAGGGTGGATGATCTTCGGGTCGAAACCTGGGCCGGTGTCGGAAACCTCGATAGAAACGCGCTCCCCGTCGAAATGTTTCGCGACTGATTGACCGGCACCCCCGGCATGGTGGAAGCCGTTGTTCAGCGCCTCCTGAATGAAGCGAAAGATGCAGATCTTGGCCGCTGGCGACAAGGGTGTGTGGTTCCCGGTCATGGACAGCATCACTTTGACGCCGGTCCGCTCTTCGTGCGCTCGCACGGCAAGCTCGAGGATTTCCGTCAGCTCGGCATTCTCGACATGTGGCAGCATAAGACCCTTGCTGACATTCCTGATTTCTCGCATTGCATCGTCCAGATTCGCTTTGACCACCTGCAATTCCCGCGCGCGCGCCGCAGCCGGGGTGGCAGGATCGGCTAGCACGGGGCTGTCAATCCCTAGCGCAGCGAGGGCAACCAGTTGCGCCGGCCCGTCGTGCAGGTCAGCGCCGATCCGCCTGAGGTAACGTTCGTTAAGTGCCGTGGCGCGCTGCGAAGCACGCTGCACCCGCAGCCTCAACATTCTGTTTTGAGCAACCAGGACGGAAAGTTCGGCAATGCGCTGCTTCAAGGAGCGGCTCTGCGAACGAATCGTGCGGCTGCCACGAAAAACGATCACCGAAAGACCGATGAAAAAAACCGCGGTGACGGCTGCGACATCGAACCAGGTCCGAACGAGTGCCTGCCGGAGATCCTTTTCAAAATCGGTAGCGATCTCGTCGAATTCCAAAACAGCCACAACTTCGCCCGACCATGGCTGAAGCATCGGATTATAGATTTCAAGAAGATGCAGGCCGCTGTCCCTCTCAGCCTGGTTATCGTAGTGCCTGTCCATTTCAGCAACCATGTCGCCGGCGAATGCGGCCCGGAGATTGTCGCTGAGTGGAAAGCGCTTCCCGACCAGATTTTTATTGGTTGAATAGAGGATGGTGCCATCGCGGCGCCATAGCTTGAACGATTCGAGCCTTTTGCCGAGCGCGCCTTGTCCCAGCGTTTCATCCAGCGCGTGCGCAACACTCTCGTCCAGCATCTCGCTCCTGCGCATGTCGGGAAGCAGCGGCGCGATGACGCTGTCGACGTAAAGAGCGGTAGAGGCGGCCGAGTTCCGGGTGACCGCAGCTTCAATCTGGCTTGTCACGGACATTCCCACCACGATCATCGCCGACAGCGAGAACAGCCCGCCGGCGAGCAGAAACTGAGTGGCCAGCGACAGTGCATTCCACCGATCGAGCAATCTTGTCGGTCTGTATGGCGCCATATCTCCACCGGCCCGGTCGGCGGCGCGTCGCGCCAGCGGCACGATTCGAGAGAACCAGCCAATCTGTCGTCGAACGACGCTAAATGACGCCATCTTTGATCTGCACCGATCAATAACAAGGGAACTTAGGGCTTGCGGGCTGGACGAAAACCGCAACGTTGCGGTTTTTTGCGCAAGCACCACTGCCATGGTTGAGCGAGGCAGCAAATATGACGCCTCAACCACGTGCTACCGGCACCTGTCGCCCCCCTGGCAGCGGCGGAAGGTGCTGCGTACTTTCACTTCCGGTCGCGCAATGTTCTCACCGCTTGCGTAAGGGTCATCCGATCGTTGCCGTTCTTTTTGATCAGCCTGCTGACCTGGCTGGGCGAAACGCCATTTTCTCGCGCGAAATGCTCCACCTCGTAATACTGGTCCACCGACAGGCGGTCGCGGTCGAGAAACGATCGATCTTTGTTGTTGTCGTCCATTTCCGTTTTCCCACTGAAGCTCGTTTGAACATTGGACGCAAACGAGGGACCACCCGCCAAATCGAGGAATGGCGGGTGGTCCCTTATCGGCGCAGGAAGGGACTTAGCTGCGCAGATATCTTCGTCCATCAGCCCCATCGTCAAGTCGGTCGTTCGTCAGCTGACGACTATTCCAATTGCCAGGAAGGCAATGGAGACAGCGAAGACCGGTGCAAGTAGCCAGCGGGCTTGGTGAACACTATTCTCCATCGATTCCTCCCGTGACGCACGGCGAGCAACGAGTGCTGGCAGTCGTGGTTCCGGGCCACACGCCATCGTCGCCCTTTGCGCACGACAATTCAGACTTAGGTCCAACGGCATGGCGTCTCTGGTCGGACCGAAGCCCAGCCGCGGAACGTTTGCAGCTGTCTCGTTGTTGAAGGCGAGCTTGGCGCGACGAAGATGCGTCCCAGCGCAAGACAGCTCATTAGGAAGGAAAAACTTATGAGAATGCATCTTTCCACTGCAGCCGCAGGATTTCTGCTGCTGGCAAGTGTCGGCGCCGTGGCTGCCCAGGACGTGATCATCCAGCCCGAACAGGAGACCGTCATCAGGGAGTATGTGAAAAAGCAGCCGCTCGCCTCGGTGAACCTGCTTGGCGTGGAGCTCAATATCGGCTCGGCGCTGCCCGAGACGGTCGAGCTTCATGAGGTTCCCGACGTCCAATATCGCTACGTCGTCGTCGACAATCGGACCGTTCTTGTTGATCCAGGCACACGCAGGATCGTTAAAATCATCGATTGACTGAAATGGCCTGGGGAGGAGAAGCTCGCCGCTTGGACGCGGCGGGCCTTCTTGCCGTTTCGCTGTCGCCTACGGTTCATAGCGCCTACGGTTTCATAGCGCCCATGGTTCATAGCAATTGAAGCGTGCAGTCGGTGCGCCCCGACACCCGCGGCATCGTCCTTTGGACGCGTCAGACTTAGGTCCTACGCAAAGGCCTGCCGAATCGGACCGAAGCCCAGCTAAGGAACGTTTGCGGCTGCCTCAAGTTTGGGTAAGCAAGGCGCTGATGCCGTCCGGCGCAAATGGGCTTACAAATCACAGACATAAAGGAGGCAGTTATGAGAATGCATCTTTCCACCGCAGCCGCGGGCCTTTTTCTGCTGGCCAGCGTTGGCGCTGTTGCCGCTCAGGACGTGATCATCGCGCCTGAACAGGAGACCGTGATCAGGGAATATGTGAAAAAGCAGCCGCTCGCATCCGTGGAACTCCCTGGGGTGGAACTCAATATCGGTTCAACGATACCCGAGACGGTCGAGCTTCACGAGGTTCCCGACGTCGAGTATCGCTACGTCGTCGTTGACAATCGCACCGTTCTTGTTGATCCCGGCACACGCAAGATCGTCAAGATCATTCAGTGACCTGAACGCGAGGGGAGGAGAGGCCCGGGGCCCGCGCGAGACGGCGGGGGGGGGGGGTGGGAGGGGGGGGGTGGTATAGAGTAAAAGGAAAGAAGAGTGATTTACTCACGAG
>NZ_JBVVQJ010000008.1:203933-219988 GCF_055811475.1 Mesorhizobium sp. WSM4829
CCCTACAAGCTTATAACGAATAATATTTATATTAATCCTCGCCGGTGCGGGCGCTCCCCATCGGTAATATCCCCCGCGGGGCGCGCGACTATGCGATGGGCAGTGTCAAAATGCGAACAATCAGCAGACTTTTCGATTCCCGCGACCAGGCAGCGCGTGCCGTTGCCGCGCTTCAGGCGGCAGGAGTTTCTCAAGAACAGATAAGCGTCATCGGACCTTACGACGACGAAATCAGGGCTGTCCTGCGTGGTCCGGGGGGTGCTGCGCTTGGCGCGGCCGCTGGTCTGTTAATCGGCCTGGGTGCTTTTGAGGCCACGGGCATTGATCCTGTCGGAGCGGTGGCTGGCCTAACTCTTGTCGGTGGGGCCTGCGGCGGCCTTGCTGGTGGGCTTCTCCAGGCATCTGCCGATGTTGCCAAACAGCCGGGTGAGCCGAACGTTGAACAAGGCGTCATTTTTGTGATGGCGCAGGTCGATGAAAATCAGGCCGATACCGCACTGACAGTGCTGGAAAATCCTGTTCGCGTAACGCAACTCGTGGCCACAGCCGGCTGAGATGTGTCGGGAGATTCGCGCCTGACTCCTTCCCGGCTTATCGCGCACGAATCGCATTCACATCGGGGTTTCCCGCTGAGCTATCAGTTTTCCCTGTGACGGTTCACGAGGCGGGAAGCGTCTGCTCGACCAGATTGACGTAGTAGCGCAGCACGGTCGGCACGATCTCGTCATTGAAGACGTAGCGGTCGCCGTGCAGGCCCTCGCCGGGCCCGACATCGCCGACGCCGACCCACGCGTAGCAGCCGCCTGCCGCGCGGATCATGAAGGCGAAATCCTCGCAGCCGAGGCTCGGGCTGAACTCGGTCGAGACGTTCTCGCTGCCGACGGTGGCGGCGGCTGCCGCGATGGCGCGGGCCGTGGCGTCAGCCGTGTTGATGAGCGGCGGATAACCCTTCTTGTAGTCGAGCGTGGCCTTGAGCGCATGGGCTGCGGCAATGCCGTGGGCGATCTCGCCGATCAGCTTCTCGCAATGATCGGAATGACCGGGCTCGAAAAACCGGCAGGTGCCTTGCAGCCAGACCCTGCCCGGCACGATGTTGCCGACATTGCCGCCGTGGATCTGGGTGAGGCTGACGACCAGCGCGGTTTGCGGATCGACCGAGCGGCTGGCGATACGCTGGACGGCCTGGACGAAGGCGCCCGCGGCCAGGATCGGATCGTCGCCGAGTTGCGGCATGCCGGCATGCGCGCCAAAACCCTCGAAGGTCAGCTCGAAATTGTCGACGGCCGCCATCTGTGCTCCGGCGCGAGCGGCGATCGTCCCCTGCTCCAGGCCCGGCCAGTTGTGGACGGCATAGATCGCCTCGACCGGGAAACGCTCGAACAGGCCGTCTTCGATCATGCGCAGGCTGCCGCCTTCGTTTTCTTCGGCTGGCTGGAAGACGAAGTAGACGGCGCCGTCGAAGGCGCGGGATTGGCTGAGCAGGCTGGCCGCGCCGAGCAGCATGGCGGTGTGGCCGTCATGGCCGCAGGCGTGCATCGCGCCCTCGTTCCTGGACGCATAGGGCAAGCCGGTCCTCTCCACGATGGGAAGCGCGTCCAGCTCGGCCCGAAGACCGATGGCGCGTGTGCCCGTGCCGCTGCGCAGGACGCCGACGACCCCGGTGCCGCCGATCCCCTCATGCACCTCGTCGAGGCCGAAGGCGCGCAGTTTCTCGGCAATGAAACGCGCCGTTTCATATTCCTTGAATCCGAGCTCCGGATTGGCATGGATATAGTGCCGCCAGGCTATGACCTCTGGAGTCAGAGCGGCGATCGGGTCATTATGCAGCATGATGCTCTCCTTCCGCGCCGGCAAAGCGCGGGTTTGATCCGCTGGATCACGATTAGATGGTCGCACAACAGGCGTCTTGAACCAGATTGACCGCTGCAGGGACAAAAGCCGTGGACGCGACAGAGACCAGGAAATACTGGCGCCACCCCAGCTTCCCTGAGCTTGGCCTGTTCAAGGCGCGCTTCACGCAGCATCGCTATGAGCTGCACACGCACCCAACCTATGTGATCGCGCTGATCACGGCTGGCTGCGAACGCATCCGCATCGGGCGCCACAAAATAGTCGCTCCGGCAGGCACCATTGCTGTCGTCAATCCCGAGGAGTGGCATGACGGGGAACAAGGTGCGGATGAAGGCTGGGCCTACCGGACGTTTTATCCCCCGGTGCCGCTGATGGCGGGCCTCGCCCACGAGCTGGGCAGGGCTGACACTCCGGTCTTCTCACGTCGGAATATCGAAGACAGCGATCTCGCCGCAGCGTTGCTGGCAGCGCACCAGAGCTCGACCTCACCGGACGCGACGCAAGCCGAGACGTCGCTGCTCGTCGCCTTGAAACATCTCATCGTTCGGCATGGCGATTGCAGCGGGCGGGTAGAGGAGATCGAAGGCTCGGGATCGCGACGGAGGTTCTCGCTCTACGAGGCGCTTGTCGAAAGCGACCTTGGCTCGCAGCTCGACCTGCAGCGGCTTGCCGACGCCGCGTCCGTCACCCGATTTCAGGTCATCCGGGATTTCAAGAAGGCGATTGGCCTGACGCCTGCAGCCTATATCCGCGACCGGAGACTGCGTCGCGCCAGCTCCCTGATCGAACAGGGGCTCGGCCTCGCCGAGGCCGCCATTGCGTCAGGTTTCGCCGACCAGAGCCATCTTTCCCGTGCGTTCCGGACCATGCATAGCATGACGCCGGGCATGTTCAGGAGAGGCAAAGCTCCCGAACCAAAACGAGTTCACATCGAAATGAAATGACCGGGCAGTGGCCGGACCACCAATGTCGGCGCCGATTCCCGACGCAAGCTTGCGTTGTCATTTCGCCGCCGCCTCCACCCGGTCCGCAGCGGCGGCCAGCACGGCGCGGTCGCCCTCCTCGTACAAGCGATGGATCGAGATGGCGCTGACGCGCCAGCCTTCGGGCGTCCGCACCAGCCGGTGCAGATAGCTGGCGCCGACCGTCCAGAACCGCGTGTCGATCCAGTGGCTAGCGCGAACATGGCTGCGCGCGACCGCATCGTTACCCGCGCCTTCGACAACGATGTTGGTGATAAGGTGCTGGGTGGCGTCGAAGCCCGGCAGCAGGCCTTGCCACTGAGCAATCAGCGCGTCGCGGTCGCTGGTCGCGACCTCGCCACCGAAAAGGCTGGTATAGTCGGTCGTGACGCGGGTCGTGAAATAGGATTTTACCCGATCCCATTCGCGCAAATCGGCATAGAGGCCGATCCCCGCCACCGCCTCGGCGATGGCGGTCTTGTCTTCGCTCGTCAGCGCAGCCGTGGATTGCATGGTGCTCAAGGCGGGCAGAGCGGCAAGCGTCGCGGCAAAAACTGCCGAGGCCAAAACAAACCGGCGGGTGACGGGACTCATTGTCCCGCCTCCCCTGCACCGCCCAGCGTGGCGCGGAAATGCGCCTCAACGGCGTCGCTCGCTGTCTTCACCGGCGCAGCGCGGTCGTAGAAGTCGAACTGGGTGACGTTGTCGAGCCACAGCTCCTGCTTCGGCCCGGTCAGCCGCCCGTAAAATTTGTGCGCGCCCTGCGGGATGGCAGCCGCCTCGCTGTGCACCATCAGCAAGGGCTGATGCAGGCGCCGGGCAGCCTGGATCGCATCGAATGTCAGCCAGCCGGGCCAGAAGGCCGGATCGGCCTCGTTGCGCCAGGCCGGGATCATGCCGCGACCAGCCTCTGTATAGTAAGGCACCTTGAACATGATCGCCCGCTCGTCGGTCAGGCTGGCGGCGGGCAGGAATGTCTGTTTGCCGGTGCGGCGATAGGCGGCCTCGGCCGCATCGCCCACGGCTTCAAGCCTGGCAATGCCGTCCTTGCCGCCATAGGTCTGCTCGACCACCTCGGCATCGTGCAGCCAGGGCGCGACCAAAGCGACCGACTTGATCGCGGCATCTTTAGCGGCGGCGTTGACCATGTAGCCGGAGCTGGCGCAAATGCCGAGCCCGCCGATGCGATCCTTGCTGATCTCGGGCCGGGCCGCGAGATAGGCGACCGCCGCCTCGATGTCGGCGACTTTGGCGCTGGGGTCCTCATACTGGCGGCGGGCGCCGCCGCTCTCGCCCCAACCGCGAAAATCGAAGGTCAAGGCGACGAAGCCGCGGTCGGCCAGTTCGCGGGCGTAGCGGGCCGGCATCTGTTCCTTCACCGTCATCCAGGCACCGGTCACCACCAGCGCGAGCCGAGGTCTCGCCGGGTCCAGATCCTCGGGCAGATAGAGATCGCCGACGATCTGCTCACCGTGCGAGGCGAAAGCAACGCGCTCGACCCGCGATGCGGCGAAGGCGCTTGAGCCGAGGGCGGCGGCGGTTGCCGTGGCCAGCGTCAGGATTTTCAACATCGTAAATCTCCTTTGGCCTGGAGCGAAAAGCGCGGAGCGACGGATTAAAGGCCGCCGTCTCAGCGGTCGTCCGCCAGTCGGCCGGGCAGTGGCTTCAGCTTGTAGTGCGTCCAGTAGAAGGTGTCCGACTGGTACATGTCGGTCAAGAAATTCTGCGCCTCGGTGATCTTGCCGTCCTTGATGCGAAACATCAGGGCGAAAAGCTGGTCGATCTCGGGACCCGAGCCGACGTTCGACCAGCCGCGATGGATGTCGACGACGAGATCGCCCTGCGCCTGGAAGAAGATCGGCTCAGCCCTGAATTTGCCGTCGGCCAGGCCACGGAAGAAGGCGACCACTTCCTCCGGCCCGCGCTTGTCGCCGGCTAGCGGATGGTGGCCGGGAATGCGCCACACGATGTCGGCCGCCAGGAAGGGCCGAACCGCCTCCGGGTTCCCGGTCGCATAGGCTGCGTAATAGTCCTTGATCAACTGGATGTTGCGGTCTTCCTGCGGGCCGCCGTTGGCGGGGGCGGCGGACACCGCCAGGAGAGCGCCGGCGGCGAGCGAAGCAAGCCTGGTCATCGGTCCTGTCTCCTTGCCTTTCGGGCCGTCGCGACAGCGAAGCCCGTTCGTCGGACCAACATGACGCTTTTGGTTCGCCGGAAAAACCCGTAGAGTTCGACAAGGCTATTTGGAATATCCTCACAATGCGACTCGACCAGTTCAGCGGCATCGTCGCCTTCGTGAAGGTCGCGGAGGCAAAAAGCTTCACCCGCGCCGCTGCCGAACTCGGCGTCGCCCCGGCCTCGCTCAGCGAGGCGGTCAAGGGCCTCGAGGAGCGTCTCGGGGTGCGGCTCCTCAACCGCACGACCCGCAGCGTCGGCCTGACCGAAGCCGGCGCCCACTATTTCGACCACGTGCGCCCAGCGGCTGAGGACATCCGGGCGGCCGGCGCGGCACTGCGCGAGACCCGCGACCGCCCCGCCGGCACGCTGCGCCTGAGCCTGCCGTGGATCGCCGCGCCGCTGCTGATCGAGCCGCTGATGGGGCCGTTCATGGATGCCTACCCGGAGGTGCGGCTTAGCCTGATCTTCGACGACAATTTCGTCGATATCGCCGCGCAGGGCTTCGATGCCGGCCTACGGATCGGCGAGCTTCTCGAGAAGGATATGATCGGCGCGCGTCTGGGCGGGCCGTTGCAGACGGTGGTGTTGGGCAGCCCCGACTACCTGGCGCGTAACGGCACGCCAAAACGACCCGCCGACCTCGCTGCCCACCGCTGCATCGCCTTCGCCTTCACCCGCACCCGCGCCATCTCGCCCTGGGAGTTTGTTGTCGATGGACGCCAGGTCGAGTTCACGCCCGACGCACGTCTGGTCGTGAACACACTGCCGCTCTGCATCACCGCCGCCGCGCAAGGGCTTGGCCTGGCCTTTGCCGTCGAAGGCCTCGCTGCGCCGCTTCTCGCCTCAGGCGCGCTGGTCAAGGTGCTGGAGCCTTTCTGTCCCACCTACGAACCGCTCCACCTCTATTATCCCAGCCGTCGCCTCGTCCGCCAAAGCTGCGGGCGTTCATCGATTTCGTCCGCGCCAACGCGCACAATTTGCGGATCTGATGCGCCGCCGCGAAACCAGCCATGACGCATATCGGCGAGCCGGTCCGGCTCACCCCAGGCGCCGACCATCTGCCGGGTGGCGGCGTTGAGGCGGTTGAAGGCGTTGATTGGCCGCATTGCAAACCGCAACAACCCGTCGCGTTGAGCCAATAGTTCCGGCTTTCGCGGCACGGAGCCCGATGCTAAGGGCTGCAAATCTTGAATCAGCAACGGATCGCCCTGTGACCGACACCGAACGCCCTCGCCTGCCGCTGATCGAAATCTGCGTCGAAGGCATCGATGGCCTGCTCGCCGCGCAAGCCGCCGGCGCCGACCGGATCGAGCTCTGCGCCAGCCTCGTCGAGGGCGGCGTCACACCGAGTTTTGGCATGGTCGCGCAGCCGTCGAACTGGCGACGATCCCATTCCACGTCATCGTGCGGCCGCGCGGCGGCGATTTTCTCTACAGTGACGCCGAGTATCGTTCGATGCTCGCCGATATCAGCGCGCTGCGCGAGCTTGGCGTCGCCGGTGTCGTCGTCGGCTGCCTGAATGCCGACGGTACCATCGACGAAAAGCGGATGAGCGAATTGGTGCAGGCGGCAGGGCATTTGAACGTCACCTGCCACCGTGCCTTCGACATGACACGCGATCCGACTGATGCGCTGGAAGCGCTGATCCGCAGCAAGGTCGGCCGCGTGCTGACCAGCGGCCAGCGCGACACCGCTTTGGAGGGCGTGGCCCTGCTGACGGACCTCGTCCGACAGGCGGGGAAGCGCATCATCATCCTCGGCTGCGGCGGGCTCGACCCGAACAACATCGCCGAGGTGCGGGAAAGAACCGGACTGACCGAAATGCATTTCGCCGCACTCAAGGACGTGCCGAGTGCCATGCGCTACCGCAATCCGCGGGTTGGCATGGGCGGCACCGACCTCGACCGCGAGTACCGCAACACGGTGACCGACGCGGCGCTGGTGGCGGCGACGATTGCGGCGGCGAAAGCATGATCGCGAAGGAAGAAAACAAACGGGCACGCCTGCCGATCGATCGGGTCTCGCCGCAGGACGAGCCCGTCATCCTCGCCCTCAACAACGCGCACGCGGCCGAGTTGTCGTGGCTTGAGCAGGAACGCCTGTCCTTCCTGCTCGACGAAGCGTTCTATGCGCGCCGCATTGGCGCGCTCGAAGCCTTCATCATGACCTTCGACCAGGACGCCCGCTACGACAGCCCGAACTTCCTGTGGTTCCGCGAGCGCTATCCGCGCTTCGTCTATGTCGACCGCGTCGTCGTTGCGGGAGAAGCGCGTGGCCGCGGCCATGCCCGGCGGCTCTATGAGGATCTGTTCGACCATGCATTGCGTGCCGGCCAGACCATCGTCACCTGCGAGGTGAATGCCGAGCCGCCCAACCCGGCTTCGGATGCCTTTCACGCCGCGCTCGGCTTCGTCGAGGTCGGTGACGCGGTGATCCACGGCGGCAAGAAGGCGGTGCGATATTATACCAGGCAGGTAGGGGAATAGGGGAGTAGGGCAGTATGGGAGTAGGGAACAGGGTAATTGGCTGCGTCGGCGAGCACCTTAAACATACTGCCCTACTCCCCTACTCCCCTACTGCCTGCCCTACTCCCCTCCTTCACCCGTTGGCGGCGGCCACTGCGCGCTTGGCCATCACCACGATCAGATTGGCGCGATAATCGGCCGAGGCGTGGATGTCGCTCATCAAATCATTCGCCGGCACTTTCACTCCGTTGAGGGCGGCGGCGTCGAAATTCGTGGCAAGCGCCGCCTCGATTTCCTTCGAACGAAAGACGCCGCTGTCGCCGGCCCCGGTCACGGCAACGCGGACTCCGTCCGCGCCGTTGGCCACGAACACACCGACGATCGCATAGCGCGATGCCGGATTGCGGAACTTTTCATAGGCCGCCTTGGCCGGCGCGGTGAAGGTCACCGCGGTGACGATCTCGCCGTCCTCCAGCGCCGTCTCGAACAGGCCTGTGAAGAATGCGCCGGCGGCGATCTCGCGCTTGTTGGTGACGATGGTGGCGTCGAGGGCCAGAAGTGCCGCCGGATAATCGGCGGCGGGGTCGTTGTTGGCGATCGAGCCGCCGATTGTGCCCTTGTAGCGCACCGCCGGATCGCCGATCCGGGACGCCATATGGGCGAGCGTCGGACACGCCTTGTTCAGCTTCTCGTCGCTGGCGACATCGTGATGCGTGGTGGCGGCGCCGATGGTGACGGTCTTGCCCGCCACCTTGACGCCTTGCAATTCCTTGATTCGCGACAGGTCGACCAGGTCGGAAGGCGCGGCAAGCCGCGTCTTCATCGCCGGGATCAGCGTCATGCCGCCCGACAACAGCTTTGCATCGCCGCTCTTGAGCAGCTTGGCGGCATCGGCAACCGAGGCGGCGCGGTGATAGTTGACTGGGTACATGGGATTCTCCCGTGCGAGATAGTGAATAGTGAATAGTGAATAGTGAATGGTGAATGGTGAATGGTGAATGGGAAGAGCTTCGATGAAATCTAACTATTCACTATTCACTATTCACTACTCACTCCTTTCAGTGTTTCGTTGTCGCCCGGATCGCTGCCCAGACCGTGGACGGCGATGCCGGCATGGCGATATCGGTGATGCCGATGGCGTCGGTGATGGCGTTGATCACGGCCGGCGGTGAGCCGATGGCGCCGGCCTCGCCGCAGCCCTTGATGCCGAGCGGATTGCCCGGGCACGGCGTGTTCGAGGTCGAGACCTTGAACGACGGCAGGTCGTCGGCGCGCGGCATGGCGTAGTCCATGTAGCTCGCCGTCAAAAGCTGGCCGCTGGCATCGTAGCGGGTGCCCTCCAGCAAGGCCTGGCCGATTCCCTGGGCGACGCCGCCATGCACCTGGCCTTCGACGATCATCGGGTTGATGATGTTGCCGAAATCGTCGGCCGCGACGAACTGGACGACCTCGGTCACGCCGGTCTCGGGATCGATCTCGACCTCGCAGAGATAGCAGCCGGCCGGGAAGGTGAAATTCGACGGATCGTAGAATGAGGTCTCCTTCAACCCCGGCTCCATGCCGCCAGGCAGGTTGTGGGCGGTGTAGGCAGCAAGCGCCATCTGGAACCACGGCACTTGTTTGTCGGTGCCGGCGACCTTCAGGACGCCGTTTTCGATGACTATGTCGCCCTCGTCGGCCTCGAGCAGATGGGCGGCGATCTTCTTGGCCTTGGCCTCGACCTTGTCGAGCGCCTTGACAACGGCCGACATGCCGACGGCGCCCGAACGCGAACCGTAGGTGCCCATGCCCATCTGCACCTTGTCGGTATCGCCATGGACGATGGATACGCTGTCGATCGGCACGCCGAAGCGCTGGTTGACCAGTTGTGCGAAAGTCGTCTCATGGCCCTGGCCGTGGCTGTGCGAGCCGGTCAGCACCTCGATGGTTCCGGCGGCGTTGACGCGCACCTCGGCACTTTCCCAAAGGCCGACACCCGCTCCAAGACTGCCGACCGCCGCCGACGGCGCCAGCCCGCAGGCCTCGATATAGCAGCTCATGCCGATGCCGCGCAGCTTGCCTCTGTTGGCGGCGTCGGCCTTGCGCTGGGCAAAACCGGCATAATCGGCAGCGGCCATCGCCGCGTCCAGCGAAGCGGCATAATCGCCGGCATCATAGTTCATGATGACCGGTGTCTGGTGCGGGAACGAGGTGATGAAGTTCTTTCGGCGAAGTTCCGCCGGAGACACGCCCAGCTCGCGTGCGGCGGTCTCCATGGTGCGTTCGAGCAGATAGGTGGCCTCCGGCCGCCCTGCCCCGCGATAGGCGTCGACCGGCGCGGTGTTGGTGTAGACGGCGCGCACATTGGCGTGGATCGCCGGGATGTCGTACTGGCCCGACAACAGCGTCGCGTAGAGATAGGTCGGCACGCAGGACGAGAACAGCGACATGTAAGCGCCGAGATTGGCGATGGTGTCGACCTTCAGCCCGGTGATCCTGTTGTCCTTGTCGAACGCCATTTCGACCGTCGAGACATGGTCGCGGCCATGGGCGTCGGTGAGAAAGCTCTCGGTGCGGTCGGCCACCCATTTGACCGGCACGCCGGTCTTCTTCGAGGCCCACAGGCAGATGATTTCTTCCGGGTAGATGTAGATCTTCGAACCGAAGCCGCCGCCGACATCCGGCGCGATGACGCGCAGCTTGTTTTCCGGCGCGACATTGTAGAAGGCGCTCATCACCAGGCGCGCGAGATGCGGGTTCTGCGAGGTCGTCCAGCAGGTATAGTGATCCTCGGCCTTGTCGTAGTGACCAAGCGCTGCGCGCGGCTCCATCGCGTTGGGCACCAGCCGGTTGTTGACGATCTTCATGCGGGTGATGTGGGCAGCCGCCTTGATTGCCGCGTTGGTCGCCGCGCTGTCGCCGAGCTCCCAGTCGAAAATCAGATTGCCGTCGGCTTCCGGATGGATCTGTGGCGCACTCCTTTCGAGCGCCTTCGGAGCGTCGACGACCGCCTTCAGTTCCTCATAGGCGATGTCGACCGCCTCGGCAGCGTCGCGCGCCTGGCCCTTGGTCTCGGCAACCACAACGACCACTGCATCGCCGACATAGCGGACCCTGTCGAAGGCCAGCGGCGACCACGCCCCCATCTTCATCGGCGAGCCGTCCTTGGAATGGATCATCCAGCCGCAGATGAGATTGCCGATGCCGTCGGCCTTGAGCTCCTTGCCGGTCAGCACGCCGATGACACCCGGCATGGCCTGCGCTTTTTTGACATCGATCTTCTTGATCTCAGCATGCGCGTGCGGACTGCGCACGAAGGCCGCATGCTTCATGCCGGGAACCACCATGTCGTCGACATAGCGCCCGGCGCCGGTAATGAACCGCTTGTCTTCCTTGCGCGCTACACGAGCGCCAACACCTTCAATGCCCATCGCAGAAATTCCTCCCGAATTGCTGAAGTGAATGGTGAAGTGGTGAATGGTTGAAGCGTCGAGAAGGTCAGCCAGATCGCACTATTCACCATTCACTATTCACTATTCACTATTCCCCTCATGCCGCTTGCCTGGCCTTGCCCTTCGAAGACATCGTCTCCGATGCGGCGAGGATCGCCTTCACGATGTTGTGGTAGCCGGTGCAGCGGCAGATATTGCCTTCGAGCTCGGCCCGCACCGTGGCCTCGTCGAGGCCTTCGGGATGGCGGTTGACCATGTCGGTCGCCGCCATGATCATGCCGGGCGTGCAGAAACCGCATTGCAGGCCGTGATGCTCCTTGAACGCCGCCTGCATCGGATGCAGGTCGGCGCCGTCCGCCAGACCTTCGATGGTCACAACGTTCGACCCGGAGGCTTGCACCGCAAGCATCGTGCAGGATTTTACCGCCTTGCCGTCGACATGGATCACACAGGCGCCGCATTGCGAGGTGTCGCAGCCGACATGCGTCCCGGTCAGGCCGAGATTCTCCCTCAAGAAATGAACCAGAAGCGTACGGTCTTCGGCAGTGCCGCTGACCCGCTTTCCGTTCACCGTCAATGATATCTCCGACATGAAACCTCCCTGGGTGCTACCTTGGTCGTTTTTGGCGTCGGTGGTGCCCGAGCCCTCCATCTGTCCGCTATTCTTATACCGCAAAGAGCACGGGAAATAGTGCCGCGGAATGCCGAGATTGCGAGAATGCAGTTCGGCCGAAAATCCGCCTATTGTACTTTCGGTCACGCAAAGACAGGCAAACGGCCGAGCGAGCGAAACCATGGTCGCCTGGCGATGCCGCCTTGCGGCCATCAGCGGCAATGGTGCTGGCCAGGCCGATTTCAGCCGATGCCGTGCTTTCTGAGAACCTCCTGCTCGTCGCCTGACACCCAGCCGAATATTTTAGGCTCTCCGGCCAGTTTCTGCACGAGGTAGTGGACGTCGAAATCGATCGTGACGTCGGTTTGGCCTTTGCGCGCAAAGATCGACGTCCAGGCGACGTGGGCAACGCAATGATGCTCGTCTATCGGCGAAATGCGAACATCGCGTATTCGCATCTCCTTGGTGCCGATCGCTCGATAGCGAGCATAGCCTTGTTCCATAGCCTGCTTGAGCTGGTCGTCGTTCTTCCCGACCATGACGCCGGCAGGCGACGCCGCAATGAAGGCGGAAGCATAGACCGACGTGACTTCGTCCATGTCGGCATCACCGGCGAGGGATTTCCGGAAAAGCCGCTCGTAGCGTTCGAATAGCTTCCTGACCTGGGCGTCCATGGATAACTCCCTTCCGCTGTGGTTTTGGATCTGACGTTTCTGAGCGCCGATGCTGTCAAAAACAGCAGAAAATTCAATTCCGTCATGTTGGCTCATTGCCAAAGTAGCACTTGAAGACAACAATGGTTTCGACGCCGGCGCGACAGGAGCACAAAAAAACAGCCGCGCACAAAAAGAGCGTCGGAGGAAATAGAGGAGGAAGCCGCTGGCCAGTTCACGGACGCGCTATGCATGCGGCCTATCGGTTCTCACCACCGACGAACCCGACGCGGATGCGTTCGCCCGGGCGGTGGCGGTGGAAGCCGCGGCCATCGACGCTGGGTTTGCCCTGCTGTTTTTCTCGCAAAGCCTGCTTGAGGCAGTCGCCCTTTCGGAAGCGCTGGAGAACCACGCGCCGGCGCTCCGCTATGCCGGCTGCTCGACGGCCGGCGAGATTACGCCCAAAGGCCTGGAGGACGGCCAGGTCATGGCCATGCTGCTTCCCTCCGTATCTTTTTCGGCAGCCAGCACCATGGTCGAAAATCTGTCGTCATCGGCCATGGACGGGATCACCGGCGAAGTCGAGGCGCTGAGGCGTTCGTTACGCGGCCGCGTCGGGCACGAGCGAGCCGACACCACTTTCGCGCTCTGCCTGATCGACGGGCTGTCCTATGCCGAGGAAGCGGTCACCTCCGCCATCCATTGGGGGCTCGACGATATTCCACTGATCGGCGGGTCGGCAGGCGATGATTTGAAGTTCGAGACGACGCGGCTGATCTCGAACGGCAAGGTTGCCTGCGACTGCGCCATCATCGTGCTGATCACCACGGAAATCCCTTTCCACGTGTTCAAGACCGACAATTTCGTCCCCACCGACGAGAAGCTGGTGGTGACCGCGTCCGATCCCGATCACCGCACCGTGCGCGAATTCAACGCCACCAATGCCGCCGAGGAATATGCCGCCTCGGTCGGCGTCATCCCGCAGATGCTGACGCCGCTGAGTTTCGCTTCGCATCCGGTGGTGGTGAAAGTCGGCGGCGAATTTTACTGCCGCTCGATCCAGAAGATGCACGCGGACGGCTCGCTGTCGTTCTTCTGCGCCATCGACGATGGCGTCGTCCTGTCCATCGCCCGTCCCAAGAACATGGTTGAATCGACGCGTGCCGCCTTCAGGGATGTCGAGGACAGGCTTGGCGGCATCGACATGATCCTCGCCTTTGACTGCGTGCTGCGCAGGCTCGATGCGCGCAACCGCCAGGTCTTTCGGGAGATGTCGGAACTCTACAAGGTCAACAACGTCATCGGCTTCGGCACCTATGGCGAGCAGTACCGGTCGATGCATCTGAACCAGACGTTCACCGGCATCGCCTTCGGAGAGCGGCAGGCGGCGGAGTAGGAGGTTTCATGCCGCTCAGGGACATCAACGACCTGGAGAAGCTGAAGAAGATCAACGCAGCCCTTGTCAGCCGCGTCGAGCGCTCGATGGACCAGCAAGGCAACGCGTTCTCGCTGTTCCAGACCGCGATTTCGCTCGAGAATCGAGTGCGTACGCGCACCGAGGAACTGCACTCGACACTGCGTAGATTGGAACAATCCAACATCGATTTGAGCGCGGCCAAGGAAAACGCCGAACTGGCGAACCTGTCCAAGACCAGGTTCCTGGCAGCCGCCAGCCACGACGTGTTGCAACCGCTGAACGCCGCGCATCTCTCCGTCTCGGCGCTGGCCGAAGTGCAGACCAGCGACGAAGGCAAAAAACTGGTCCGGCAGGTCGAGCGGTCGCTGGAGACGATGGAGGATCTGCTCCGCACCCTGCTCGACATCTCCAAGCTCGATGCCGGCGTCGTGCAGCCCGATATCGGCGACGTCAGCCTGGAGGTGCTGTTTTCGTCGCTGCGCTCGGATTTCCTGCCGGTCGCCGAATTGAAGGGCCTGACGCTAAAATTCCGGCCGGTCAACGCCGTCGTGCGTTCGGACCGCACCTTGCTGCGCCGCATCCTGCAGAACATCCTTTCCAACGCGCTGCGCTACACCCGCTCCGGCGGCGTGCTGGTCGGCACCAGGCATCGCGGCGACACGATCCGCATCGATGTCGCCGATACCGGCTGCGGCATCCCCGACGACCAGCGCGAGGCGGTGTTCGAGGAGTTCCACCGCGGCACGTTCCCGACCGATGCCGGGCTAGCCGGCGGCGGGCTGGGACTAGGCCTGGCCATCGTGCGCCGCATCGCCGCCGCACTCGGCCATCCCGTGACGTTCTCGTCGAAAGTCGGACACGGCACGATTTTCCACATCGACGTTCCGGTCGGGATCGGCGCCAGCGTCGATGCCATTGCCAGCAGCGCCGACATGGAGCGGCCGCGCGGCTACGGTCTGTTCGGCACGAAGGTGCTGTTGGTCGAGAACGACGTCGAGGTGCTGCAGGCGATGACATCCCTGCTCGAGCGCTGGCAATGCCTGGTGCGCCCCGCCACCTCGACCGATGCCGCGCTCGAGATGCTCGGCGATACGGACTGGGTGCCGGACATCGTCATCGCCGACCAGCATCTCGACGGCGGCGACCTCGGCACCACCACGATCGCCGAGGTCCGCGATTATCTCAGCCGCGCCGTGCCGGCGCTGATCGTCACCGCCGACGGTTCGGAGACCGTCGCCAAAGCCGCCCGCGCCGCCGGCATCGAACTGATGCGCAAGCCGCTGAAACCGGCACAACTGCGCGCCCTGCTGGCGCATCTGTTGGCTTGATCCCAAAGACGTTGGCAGAAGACCGCGAGCGACAGGAAAATGGTGCACTGTCACCGTGATTTCTCGTCCTTGGACGGAAAGGTAAGTTCTCGGTGACGGTTTATTCACCCTAACGGGTGCGCCTAAAACCCCGCCTGGCCGCGAAACAGCTCGGCACTGTCGAGTTTTGAAACCTCGATGACGGCTTGCGTCCGGCTGTAGACGTTGAGCTTGCGCAGGATCTCGGAGACATGCGCCTTGACGGTGGTTTCGCCGACCTGCAGCTCGTAGGCGATCTGCTTGTTGAGCAAGCCCTGGCGCAGCATCTGCAGCACCCGCAATTGCTGCGGCGTCAGTTTGGCAAGCCGCTGCACCATCTCGGCGCGGTCGGTGCTGTCGGCGTCCGGCGGCTGGCCTTCATAGGTTTCGGGCACGTAGATCGCGCCTTCCATCACCGAACGGATGGCGGCGGCCAGGTCGCTCTTGCGCGCCGATTTCGGGATGAAGCCGGCCGCGCCATAGGACAGCGCCTCGGAAATGATTTTTGGCTCCTCATGCCCCGAAACGATGACCACCGGCAGGCGCGGATATCGGGTCCGAAGCTGCAGCAGTCCGTCGAAGCCATGCACGTCGGGCATGCTGAGGTCGAGCAGCGCGAGATCGAATGGCTTGGCGTCCGCCAGGAGCTCGAACGCCTCGGTGATCGAGCGCGCCTCGACAGTGTCGACGTCCGGATAGGCCATCTGCACAGCGCTGTGCAGCGCCTCGCGAAACAGCGGGTGGTCGTCGATGATCAGAAACCGGGCGCGATCGTTGACTGCGGTCATGGCGTTCGTTTCAGTTCAGGGCAGGATAGAATAGCCCAGCGACCATGGCCAGATTATTGGCAAATAGTACATCGCCATCCCTGGCCGAAGGGCGGAGAGACTGTTTCGAAATTCGCTCTGGCGAGTCATATGGTGGTGGTTTCGAGAACCGGCGCGCAGCGGACATTAGAGCGCCGCGCGTCCAATTGGACGCGCAAAGGACGCTCTAACACTTTGCATTTGCGCATGATCCTTTCCGGAAACCGAAATCGGTTTCCGGGGTCATGCGCTGGTACGTGTTGGGGTGGACGGCCCCCGACGGCATCGTGATGTGCCAGAATGAGGTCGTTGAAGATCTCAAGCAAGGGAGAC